>DDSL01000006.1 GCA_002343825.1 Chthonomonas sp. UBA2391 | reverse complement strand
GCCCCGGGCCGAGCGGCGAGCGACCTATGGCTTGACCACGGGCTTTTGCGCCAGTTGCTCGGCTTTGGCGGCATCCATCTCGGCTTGCCGGGGTGACATCCCCAGCGGGTCCATCACCTCGAAGTGCCCGATCGCGACGGCCATTCCGAGCCGCCCTTTCGCATCCGGCGAGGCCGAGATCATCAGCCGTGAGTTCCCGCGCGCCCAAAAGCGATAACTGACTCGGCCGACGGTCAGGGACGTCTCGCTCGGACCGAAGGCGGCCTCGTGTTCGGCGACTGTTTGATTCAACAGTTCCGTCGAGACCTGTTCCCGCTGATACAGCGCCAGCAACACCCGTCCCCCGGCATTCGTCAGGAGACCAAAGGACTTTTCGGCCGACTCCCACCCAACCTGCCGGATGCTCTCATTGGCAAAGGGCGACTCGTCGGGAATAGCGAAGGCCCTCGCCGGCTTAGGAATCGCTCGGAGGGCGTCTTGTTCCAGCTCCCCCAATCGAACGGTTTTCTCGCCATAGAGCAGGGCCAGATCACCCGCCTGCGGGTCTTCGACCGGACCCAAGATCACCGTGGGCTTGGCGATCGGAAGAGCGGCCCCGTTCGTGGGCTTTTCGGCCTTGGCGGCAGCGCTAGGACTGCCGCAGCCGCCAACCGCGAGCAGGCTAGCGGCCAACAGCCAAAATGCGATACTTTTGAATTCCGGCCGGAGCATGGACTTCGATTTCATCATCAGTCGATCGGTCGATCAGTGCGCTCCCGAGGGGCGAGGTGATCGAGATGAGGTCGTTGGCGGGGTCGGCCTCAAAAGATCCAACAAGTGTGATCTCCATTTCGTCCCCATAGTTCAAGTCCTTCAGTTTGATCTTGCTTCCGAGATGCGCCGAATTTCCTGCGTGGGCCGGTCGCTCCACAATTTTCGCAAATTGAAGCACCTTCTCGAGATCGGCAATCCGTCCTTCCAGCCGAGTTTGGTTTAACTTTGCCTCATGATAGGCAGCGTTTTCGCGCAAGTCCCCGTGGGACTTCGCCTCGCGAATCGCGTCCGCTACCTGCTGGCGCACCGGGCCCTTGAGCTCGTCTAGCTCCTTCGCTAGCTTGTCGTAGCCCTCCTTGGTCAGTAGAATCTCGTTGGCCATGGATAGGCGCGATTATAGCACCCCTGAACTCACCCCCGACTCAGTGGCGGTGATCGTCGTGAGTTTTAACACTCGCGAACTTCTTCGCCAGTGTCTAGCCTCAGTCACCGATGCCGGCGAGGTCTGGGTTGTGGACAATGCCAGCGAAGATGGATCGGCTGAGATGGTGGAACGTGAGTTTCCGAACGTGAAGCTAGTGCGAAACACCACCAATCGAGGATTTGGCGCGGCGAACAACATGGCCCTCGAACTCACCCAGAAGCCGTTGATTCTGCTCCTGAACTCCGATGCCCGATTGGCTCTTGGTCAATTAGCGGCTATGGTGCAACACTTCCGGGATTCAGGAGTCATCGCACTCGGACCGCAATTGATCTTTCCCGATCGACGACTCCAAAACTCTTGCGCCTCGGAGCTCACGCTGTGGCGGCTATTCTGCGAGCAGTTCTACTTAGAGAAGATCTTCTCCTTTTCCCGCCTCTTCAATGGCTATTGGCAGAATCGCTGGCTCCCAACCGATCGGGTCTCGGTGGTCGATCAGGTCATGGGTGCCTGCCTCATGATGCGGCGGGGATTGAAGCTTGATGATCGATACTTCCTTTATTGCGAAGACACCGATCTCTGCCGGCGTCTTCGGTTACAGGGCAAGATTCTGTTTGATCCGACGTTGCACGTCGTTCACGAACTGGGGGCGAGCAGTACCGAAACTCGGTGGAAGTCTGTTGTGCAATACAACCTAGGCAAGTGCACCTACTTTGCGCTCCATCATGGTCCCGTAGCGCATCGGGTTTGCTGGCTTATGCAAATCCTTGGAGCGGCCCTCAGAATGCTGATTCCCGGAAAGACCAAGCTCTTTTGGAACGTGCTGAAAAACTCGCGTCCCTATACGACGCCACTCAAATAACCGCGCAAGACTTCCTCGGTTGGGCCAGAAAGTCGAACAGTGCCTTGTTCCAGCCAGATCGCCCGGTCAGCAATCCTACTAACGGAATCGGTGTCGTGACTCACGAAGAGGATCGCTCCACCCGCCGTCCGAAACTCTTTCAGTCGCTGGAAGCACTTCTGTTCGAACTCGAAGTCGCCCACCGCAAGCACCTCATCGACAATCAACAAATCCGCATCTACGTGCACAGCAATCGAAAAACCGAGGCGCGCCAGCATCCCACTGGAATAAGTCCGGACCGGGGCGTCAATATGCGAGCCGATCCCGCTAAAGGCGACGATCTCCGCCATTCGGTTACGTGTCTCTTGGCGAGTAAGGCCCAAAATAACACCATTAAATAGGATGTTCTCCGCCCCCGTCAGGTCAGGGTGAAAACCAGCTCCAAGCTCAAGGAGAGGAGCTAACCGTCCATCAACCCGGATCGAACCTGAACTGGGCTTGTAGACCTTGGCGATGAGAGAAAGAAGTGTGCTCTTCCCCGCTCCATTTTTACCCACTAAGGCCACGCATTCTCCAGGCTGAACTTCAAAAGAGATCTCGCGCAAAACCTCCAGCTTTTCCAACTTTCTCCGCTTCCACCAGAGCAGAGCGGTCTTAAGGGACCCTCCTCCATTGTGGCTGAGAGCAAACGTCTTTGCGATCTTCTCGACGCGTAGGACACTCATGGCTAGGGGCGCTCCATAAATCGCCACTTTAGGCGGTTAAAGACGGCATAGCCTGCGAAAAGCGTCGCGACTGAGATGCCAGCACAGACTCCTAAGAGCGCCCAATCCAGTGGTAAGTAGGGCAGGCGTTGATCTCCGACCATCGGACTGACGGGAGCGAGCATCAGCTTCCGATAAGCAGTGCACAGCATTGCGATCGGGTTAAGGTGATAAAGTACATACACCAGCTCCGCACGATCCCCCAGTGCCTGTGAATACCTTACCTGTTCGCTGAAATACATGATGGGCGAGAGAAAGAACATCAGGTACAAGATGACCCCAACCATATACTTTACGTCCTCATAGAACGTATTGAGGGCCGAGATCATCAACGATAATCCGGTCGTGAGGCAGAGCTGAATCACGATCAGGACCGGCAGGAAAATGAGCGTCTCGGTAAAAGGAGAACGCCCCGGATTCTTCACCCACACTGCCAATAAGAACAAGAAGTAGACGAAAAGCGCTAGGAGAAAATGAACGAAGTTAGCTCCAATCGTCGCCAGGGGCAACACTTCCCGAGGGAAGTAAACCTTCTTGATCACTGGCATTGACGAGAGGATCGACTGGGCGCTATCCATCAGCGTCATCTGAAAGAACATGTACGGCAAGTAGGCCGCGAAGATATAGGCACTAAAGCTTTCGGTTCGATTATTCAAAAAGAACTTGAAGACGAGCCACATCACCAGCATCGTGATGAGCGGATTGAGCAGACTCCAAAAGAATCCGATAAAGCTATTTTTATAACGAATTCTTAGCTCGCGTTCGATGAGGGTCAGCAAGAGTTCACGATATTTCCACAACTCCTGCAATTCTGCCCGCATGACCGAATCTTACCCCCGTCATCGGGCGTCTACCATTTCATGGCATCTTCATCTCGGGTGTATGTGATCGGTAGCTCGATCGTGGACACCGTCTATGCCGTCCAGCGGTTCGTCCAACCCGGAGAGTCTCTGATTGCCGTCCACTCTCAGGTCCATCCTGGAGGAAAGGGCGCCAACCAGGCCATGGCCGCAGCTCGGCTTGGCTGCGACGTGACGTTTTTCACCTGCGTCGGTCAAGACCCGTTCGCCGAGACCGTCTTGGCTCCCCTTGCCGAAGAGGGAGTGAATCTTAAGTACATCCAGAAGACGAATCGGGCCGGGACGGGGCGGGCGAGCATTTCGGTATTGCCCGACGGTACCAATGCCATCATCGTGGATCCCGGGGCCAACATGCAACTCCAGCCCAGAACTCTGCTCGGCGATATCATGGCCCTTGCCGACCCGGCCGTCATCGTCGCCCAGTTGGAGTCCCCGCTAGAGTGCACCGAAGCCGCGTTCCTCTATGCCCAACGTAAGAAGATCGTCACGATTCTAAATCCTGCCCCGGCGCGGAAGATTCCCGAGAGCCTGCTAGCCCTTTGCGAATTCATCACTCCCAATGAGACCGAATGTCGCATTCTCACAGGTGTCGATCCCCATGACCTGGCTTCTTGTCGCCGAGCGTGCGAAGTTTTGCAAGGACGAGGAGTAGGTAACGTGGTCCTTACCCTCGGCGACCGCGGAGCATTCTGGAAAGGGCCCGACGCGGAGGCGATGTTCCCCGCTCGCAAGGTCGAGGCCAAGGACACCACCGCCGCCGGAGATGCCTTCAATGGGGCCCTCGCGGCCGGGCTAGCCCAGGGGATGGATGTTTATCCGGCGATCCAACGGGCCGTGGAGGTGGCAACCCTCTGCGTGCTTAAAGCCGGAGCCCAAGAGAGTATGCCGCGACTTGATGAATTTGAGGTCGTCCGCTAGAGCGTCCTTCCGAGTTCGTTCTCAATCAGCATCTCAACCCGCTCGGCGATATTCAGGGCGTGGTCGGCAATCCGCTCGACGTTGGCTACTGCCATCAGAGTCCAACTGGCCGCCACCACGGTATCTGGAGAGTTTCGCATCGAATCATGGAGTTGGCGCCGAAATTCGCGGTTCAGGGCATCCACCATCTCCTCGGTACTCCGGACACTCTCGACGCGGCTCAAATCAAGCTGGACATAGGCCTCGATAGCTTCGCGGAACATCTTGCGAGCAAGCATCGAGATCTGCCGGACGTCCACCAGATGCCCGTCCACCATCTCTTTTTCAAGTTCTTTGGCACAGGCCGCGATATCAACCGCCAGGTCAGCGACGCGTTCGATATCCGTGATCATCTTGATGGTCGCTCCGACGAGGCGAAGGTCCGACCCGATCGGCGATCCCAACGAGAGCATCCGCAGACACCGCATTTCGATGTCCTCGTCTAGCTGGTCCACTTCGTCGTCGGCCAGCATCACGGCTTCGGCCAGCTCGGCATCCGCCCGCACTAGGGCATCCACCGCATTGCCAATCATGGCTTCTGCGCGGCTAGCCATCTCGATCACATCGTGATCAAGCGACTGGATTTCGAGCGAGTAGATATGCTCAACCCTCGGTTCTAACTCGGGTACGTTCACTTCTTCCAAGCTAACCTTCCGAATGTTAAGACTCTGTGTGGACCGAAAAACACTATATCAATAATCGGGGAGCGGAGGACAAAAGTTCACGAGTGTAGGACTCTTGTGGATCTTCAAACACTTTTTGAATCGGCCCCGATTCCACGAGTCTCCCGCTCTTCAGTACGGCAACCCGGTCGGCGATGTAACGAACGGTGGCCAAATCGTGCGAAATATAGAGACAGGTGAGCTGTTCCATGCGGAGCAGGTCCTTCAACAAGTTAAGAATCTGGGCTTGAACACTCAGATCGAGGGCCGCCGTCGGTTCGTCGCAGATCAGCACCTTGGGCTTAAGCGCGATCGCCCTCGCGATTGCCACCCGTTGTCGTTGCCCCCCGCTCAGCTGGTGCGGAAAGCGTGAGTGGAGAGAGGGATCGAGGCCAACTTCTTCCATAAGTGCCCGAACGTCCACCTCCACCTTCGCCAAGACTCCTGGTTCCTCGATGATCCGGCCGATCGTCCAACGAGGGTCCAGGCTGGCATACGGGTCCTGCCAAACGATCCCGATTTCCGCGGCCTGCCCACCGCGAGTCCCCTGGATCGCCTGGCCCATCAACCGAACCTCGCCGGCAGAAATGGGCTGCAGACCCAGCGCCGCCCGAGCCAGAGTCGTCTTTCCGCTCCCCGACTCCCCGACCAAGGCCAGACATTCTCCTTCCTGGATGTCCAAGGAGACTCCATCCAGGGCGAGAAAACTGCCGTACCGGACAGAAACTTGGTCAAAATTCAATAGTGGCTTCATTCGCCGATCTCCTCGCCGTGGGCATGATGAAAGAGTCGATCGTGGACCTTGTTCAAGAAGTCTTGATCATCAATGGTAACCAGCCGGGTGATTCGAGGCGACCGGGTAACCCGCACACGATCTCCACTCAACAACTGGAGCCGACTCTGCCCGTCGCAAGACAAGACTGCGTCTCCCCGGGTTTCGATCCTCAACTGAATCTCGCTGCTCGGATCCAAGATGAGAGGCCGGGTGGCCAAAGTGTGAGGGGTCACCGGAGTCAAGATCATGAGTTCTGTGCGCGGATCGACAATCGGCCCGCCCGCGGAGAGGTTATAGGCGGTCGAGCCGGTCGGGCTCGCAACCAAGATCCCGTCGGCCGGATAGCTGTGCAAGTACCGACCGTTCACAACCACTTCAAAGTAGAGCATCCGAGTCGTCGCGGCCCTTTGCAGGGCAGCTTCGTTCAGCGAGTGAAGGGTTGCGACCGAGCGATCTGCGCGGATCAATTCGGTTTGGATCATCATGCGCTCGCTCAGAACGGCCTGTCCGTCAAAGAATAAGCTCAGGGCGGCTCCAACTTCGGCCGGTTGGCACTGGGTGACGAAGCCGAACCGACCGTAATAGACCCCTAGGATCGGCGTGCCATGGGGCGCGCATACGTGGGCTCCGCGGATGAGGGTCCCGTCGCCGCCGAAGGTCACCATCAGGTCGGCTCGGCCCAATTCTTCGATACCCACCGCCTCGACGCCAAGCAAGGGACTGGCCTCGCGGTCGGTCCCTAACTGACAACGGCGCTCTCGCAGAAAGAGCGCCGTCGCTTTGGCCGCCTCGATGGCATCGGGGCGGTGCGTGTTTACCAGGAGATGGATTCTCAAGATTTGCGCGTGCTTTGCTTCATCCGGGCCAAGTTTTTCTTGGCGTCCTCGTAGTTTGGATCAATTTCGAGGGCCATTTCCAGGGTCCGGATTGCTTCGGCGCGCTTGTTTTGTCTTTCGAGCGTCACCGCCAGGTTGTTATAGGCCGGGAGGAAGCTTCGATCGGCCGCAATAGCCCGTCGGAACGATTCCACCGCCTGGTCCAGTCGGTTGTCTTCGTATTGGTAGAGACCGATGCCGTTCAGAGCTCGCGGGTTGCGAGGCTCTCGCTTTAGTGCCTCGACGAAATGGAACCGGGCCTGCTCTCGATTCTGTTTGCCACCTCGGTCCCAATAGGTCGCGGCCACGTTCAGCCGAGCGTCTACCTTGTTGGGGTCGCGCTGAAGGATCTGAAGCCAAAGCTTGAATGCCTCATCCTTCTTCCCGAGCTGGACTTGAGTCGCGGCGCAGTTTTGCAGCACGTCGACGCTGTTCGGCTGGAGCTTGGCTTGGGCTTCAAATGCCAGGAGCGCCTTTTCATAGTTGCGCTGACGATAGTGGAGTAGTCCGAGGTTATTGAGCACTTCGGGCTGATTGCCATTCAGCTCAAGCGACTTTTCATAAGCCGCTACGGCTTCATCGTTTTGGTTCAGCCGGGCTTTCAGGATGCCCACGTTGTACCAATAGACGGCGTTTTGGCCGTTGCCTTCTTCGGCAAGTTCAAACATCTTGGCGGCATCTTCGTTGCGTCCTTGGGCTGCGTAGATTTCGCCCAAAGCCAGAGCCGTCATCGGATCCTCATCGGCCATCGACTTTTCGAGGTAGGGGACAGCCTTATCGACCTGACCTTGACGCAGAAGGGCCACGCCCGCATTGCGGTTGAAGGTCACATTGTCGGGCCGGAGCTCGACAGCCTTCAAAAAGGCTTCCGACGACTTTTCGTTGTTCCCCTTCCCTTCCCATGCGATACCGAGGTTGTTGTAAACGAAAGGATCTTGGCCATACAGCGAGATCGCCTTATCAAAGGCTCCGATCGCCGCGTCGTAGTTCCGCTTTCGGAGGTGGATCCCGCCGATGTTGTACCAAGGCTCATACATCCTGGTGTTTAGCTCGGTGATTGAGCTATAGAGACCGAGAGCTTCATCATCTCGCCCAACCGCCACGTAGGCGTTGCCGAGGTTGTTCAAGATCTCCAGGTCGTTGGCGCGGACACCCTTGGCCCTTTCGAGCACCGGAATCGCCTTGGTGAAATCGTCCCTTTGAATGTAGAGGAAGCCAAGCCAGGAGAGCACGTCGGGATTTTCGGGCGCCACTTCAACGAGCTCTTCGAACAGAGCCAGCGCCTTATTGGCGTCGCCATTCCGATAGACCTCGGCTGCTTCCACCACCTTCTTCGGAACATCATCAGCGGTGATGGGCTGGGCCATGGCAACGGCCATCATCAGCGCGCTGATGATGGCGGTCATGACGAATCTCAGTTTATTGCTCATAGATTTCTTCGCCTTGTCTCTCATCGAGGCTAGTCTCCACAGTGGTCGGGGATGGCCGACTCATAGGCATGAGCCAGATCCTCCAGGTTGAGGCGAATCCCATCCACTTGGAAGTCCACAGACTTGCGATCAAATTTTCCAATACTAGTGACGGTCAGTCCGCATCGAGCCGCTTCCTGGCGCACACTCTCTTCTCTTATTGGCTCGACAGCGACAACTATCCAGCCCGGAAACTCGCCGAAATAGCGCGAATCCCGTCGTTTGAGACCTGAGAACACTCCGGACTCCAGAGAAACTTCGACCCCCACGTTTCCGCGCAAGGCCATTTCGGCCACGCAAACAAGGAGTCCGCCCTCGGCAATATCATGGGCCGCATCGAGAAGCCCCCCACCTGCGCAATTCACTAGGAATGCATGAAGATCCCGCTCTTTTGCGAGGTCCGGCGGGACAGGTAAACCACTTTCAATGTCATGAATCCTGGACAGGTACTCACTGGCCCCCAAACCCGCGTGGGCATGATCGGCTAGGTCGTAGGAGATCAACCAGAGCGAACCGGCATCCGCTCTCGGCGCAAGTCCCAAACGGTCGTCGGCATTCTCCAAAACACCGACCATGCCGATCAGAGGAGTCGGCAGGATCTCGCCCAATTCGCTCTCGTTATAGAAGCTGACGTTGCCGCTGATCACTGGCGTTCCGAGGGCTTCGGCGGCTTCGGCAATTCCCTTGACGGATCGCTCGAACTGCCAATAGACCCACGGGTTCTTGGGCGACCCGTAGTTCAGCCCGTCGGTAATTGCCCGAGGGCGAGCTCCAACGCAGGCCACATTTCGGGCTGCCTCGGCCACTGCGAGTTGGCCTCCCACGTAGGGGTCCAGGTAGATCTGGCGACCATTCCCATCGATCTTGAAGGCGATTCCCTTTTGGGTCCCACGCGGAGCGAGGACGGCGGCATCCCCCGCCCCCGGCAGAACCAAAGTCTGCGTCTGGACCTGAGTGTCGTATTGCTCGAAGATCCATCGCTTGCTGGCGATGTTGGGAGAAGACAACAGAACCGGGAGCGCCTCGATGCCCGATTCCGGCACGGCCGAGAGGTCGAAATTTTGGGCTTCTTGGTGATAGGCCGGGATCTCAACCGGAGTCGTATAGGTCGGACAATGGTCGGTAAGCCAGGTCGCGTCGAGACTAGCCTCCAACTTGCCTTCTCGGTAGACCTCCACGTTGGGCCCTTCGGTGACTTCGCCGATCACGACCGCGTGGACTCCCCACTTCTGGAAGACCTGTATAACTTCCTGTTCGCGGCCACGATGCGCGACGGCGAGCATCCGCTCTTGGCTCTCGCTCAGCATCAGCTCATAGGCCGACATCTCCCGCTCTCGGGCCGGAACCAGGTCGAGGTTCACCTTCATCCCCACCCCGCCCTTGCTGCTCATCTCGATCGTGCTGCAAGTCAGGCCTGCGGCGCCCATGTCTTGGATCGAGTGGATCGCCCCGGTCTGGAGCGCCTCAAGCGTGGCCTCGATCAAAAGCTTCTCCGCAAAGGGATCCCCGATCTGGACGTTAGGGCGGCTCGCCTCGTTGTCGTCGTCGAGGGCGTCACTGGCAAAGGTTGCGCCGTGGATGCCGTCCTTCCCAGTCGCCGACCCGAGATAGATGACGGGGTTGCCGAGTCCGCCGGCCCCCGCCGTAGCGATGGAATCCAGTTGGACCATCCCGACGCACATCGCGTTCACCAGCGGATTGCCGCTGTACCGAGGGTGGAAATTGACCTCACCCGCCACGGTCGGAACGCCCACGCAGTTCCCGTAGTGCGCGATCCCCTCGACCACGTGCTTCATCAAGAACTGGTTCCGAGCCACGACCGAATCGGGCTGGCTTCCTGGTTCAATGGGACCGAACCGCAAGGAATTCCCGAGCGCGATCGGCCGAGCCCCCATCGTAAAGATGTCCCGAATGATTCCACCGACGCCAGTTGCCGCGCCTTGGTGAGGCTCGACCGCGCTCGGGTGGTTGTGGGATTCGATCTTCATCGTGATCCCGAGCCCATCGCCGATATCGATGATCCCGGCGTTCTCTAGCCCTTCGCCCTCGATGGCTTCCTTATACTGTTTGAAGTAGGATAGAACCGGGCGCGAGAACTTGTACCCGCAGTGCTCGCTCCACATCACCGCAAACATGCCCAATTCGGTCAATGTTGGGGTGCGGCCCATCAACTTGAGGATCAGGTCGTACTCAAAGTCTGTCAAGCCCATACTCCGATGGAGTTCCGGGGCGAGCGCGCTCATTGCACTCATTATAGCCGTCTCCGCTTGCGGCAACCCAGAACAGGCCTTCGTGGGTACCTGGCAAGGCCAACGCTCCCTACCCAACTCTGACCAGATGCCCGAACCAGTGCGAAACACCCTTCAAAAAGTCTCCCTAACGATCCAGCCCGGGGCCCGGTTCACACTAACCGAGTTTGGCCTCGCATACACCGGGCGGGTCGTCTTTGAGGGCCAGGCCGCCAAGCTCTACGCCGAGACGCTTCTGGACCGCCCCATTGGCGAGGGTCGCGGCAATGAACAGCGCGCCCAGAACCCCTACGTGGTGCGGACCCTTCCGGGCGGAAAGCTGGAGTTCAGCGACCCAACCGGGGCTTATCCCGAACCAGTCCCACTGAAGAGGGTCGAGCAAAAGAATTGACCCGGAGGTCCTATCGAACAGGACTTCCGGGTCGGATCGGTTCCGATGATGCGGAACGGGGGTCGCCTAGGCGGCCTTTTGGTCGGGAGTCTCGGCGGTGGCGGAGAGTCCTCCATCGACGACCTGTAGAAGCCGATGGCCATTGACCACCTCAAACGGGATCTCAGGGTGGGTCCGCTCTTCCATCTCCGGGGGGAGTTGAGAGGCCGAAGTAGCCATCCAGCCGTAGAGTGCCGCTGCGCCGACGACGTATAGAGTCAACATCCTGATTCGTTACCTCTTCCTTGTTTCGGGCGAGCGCTGGAAATGCTCTAGACTTCTCGCTGCTCACCTGATACCATTCCACATCCGCAAGCTAGATGCCGAAATCACCGGCTATGGAAAAACCCGGTCGCTTGCCTAGGTCGCGCCGACCCGCCGACCGGATTGCTTGATCTCTGTCGGCGGACACCCGAATCGATGGCTGAACGTTCGACTAAAGTGCGCTGCACTGACGAACCCGCAAGCTCGGGCGACCTCGGCCACCGTGACCTCGAGATCCAGCAACATCCGCCGAGCCTTCTCCAGCCGAAGCCCCATCAGATACTTCTGAAACGGCTGACCCGTGGACTTCTTGAACAAGAACCGGAAGTGCGACGTACTGAGACCCAGATGGTCGGCGAGGACTTCATCAGTGAGGTCGCGGGCAAAGTGGCGGTCAATGTAGGTCAAGGCTCGGCGGATCAAGGGATCGCCCTCCTCGCCTTCGTCCCTAAAGTGCCCCCGCGTGGCCTCCTCCGACATCTCCATCGCGATCTGAGAGACGGTAGCAAGGTCCTTGGCCCCATCCAGCGAGCGAGCCGCGCGCAAGAGAAAAAGGTGCATCTCGCGCGGAGCCCCGAGTTCCAACAAAGCCGCGCTGATCACGCTCAGAAACGTGAGCGCGGTCCCCCTGGCTTCGTCGAGGTCGTGCTCCATCTTGAGCAGACCATCACTCAGCTGCCTTACGGCGCGGTCAAACTTTGGCCGGTCTCCGATCCGAATGACCGCCGCTAGTTCATCGAGCGAAACCCCGCGGCTCTGGTGGTGGAACGGACAGCCCATTGAGTTCTCGAACTCAAAGACCACATCGAAGATCACAAAGGCGGCCGAAGCTCCGTTCACGCAGAAAGCGACCTCGGTGATGTCTTTGAGTCGGGGCAGATCAATGGACAGGGTGTCCACGCGGTATTCCTCCCCTTCAAACCCCGCACCCCCGGAGGTCATCAGGGCCAGTCCATCCCCCAAGGTCTGGTGGATTGGGACGAGGTCCCGGGCATCTCGGTAGTGGTAGCCGGGTCGGAGGGTGTAGCTCAGAGTATGCCCTCCTTCTCGCTCCACCTTGATCGTCGCGGCCGATTCCTCCGCTGGCTGACCCAGGTCTGAGATCAGAGCGAAGATCCCCGTAAAGCTCAGTCGGGTGCACTCTCCCCCAACCTCCGGAGCCTTGACCGTGAGTCGACCGGTAGCGGCCCGCTCAAGGCCGGCTAGGCGGGGCCCACCGGGGCTGACCCATCCCGCCTTGCTACTCATTGCGAGTTCGGCCGAACCGCCGCCCGGAGAAAATTGGATTCCCCGGGCTGGTCGTTCGAGTTCGGCCGCGACTCGCAGAGCACGCATGTCAGAGTCTACGGTTGAGCGACGAGCTCGACATTCACGTGGGGCAAGTGCCCAAAGACGCTTTCGGTCAGGCCCTTGACCCGCGGACTGATCAGCTCAGCGTCGCGTTGGAAGTAGATTGGCCGCCAGGGAGCATCCTGTAGGATTAAGTCCTCGGCTTGAGCGTACTTGGCGTCACGCTCGGGCCCAGCTGGCATGATATCGGCTTCAGCACAAAGTCGGTCGACCTCCGGATTGCTGTAGCCCATCTTGTTCTCCGGTGCATTCGTGGTGAGCAGCAGCGTCAAGAAGTTCTCGGGGTCGAGGTAGTCCGCGCCCCAGCGCATGTGGAACATCTGGAGTCCACCCTTGTCCCGCTTGGCCAGATAGGCGGTCCATTCCATCTTCCCGAGGGTCACCTCGACCCCGAGGTTCTTCTTGATCTGGGCCTGGACGGCCACGGCGACCTTTTCCACATCGGGACGGCCATCGCGGAAGTTCATGAGCAGCGGGGGCAAGCCCTTTCCATCCGGATATCCGGCGGCGGCGAGGACACGCTTGGCTTCGGCCGGATCAAAGGGTAAATGGTTCGGCTTCTCTCGGAATCCCGGAATCTGCGGCGGAAGGACCCCCAGAGCCACTTGGTTCACTCCGCCGAGGACGTCGCGGACGATCTCCTCGGGGTCAATCGCCATCGCAAAGGCCCGGCGGACCTCACGGTTCTTGAACGGCTCATAGGCGTTTGGCGCAAAGCCGACATACCACGTGGCAGCGCGCGGGAAGTACCGGATCTGGTCCTTGAACTTCTCGTCCCGCTGCAACGGCTCGACGTCCGGACGCTCAAGCGAGATGAGATCGATTTCGCCGTTCTTGTACTTGAGCAATCGGGTCGCTGCGTCCTTGATGACGGGCCGCTCGATCCGGGCCAGTTTGGGCTTGCCACCCCAATAGGCATCGTAGGCTTCGAGTTCAAAGAGCTGGTCGGTCGTGTACCGAGCTGCCTTGAAAGGCCCCGTGCCGACCATTTGTTCAGTCGTTCGGATATCGCTATCCGCTGGCACCGACTCCTTCGGGAGGATGGCTCCGGTGAGATACGTCAACTTGGCCAAGAAGAACGCAACTGGCCGGGTCAGACGAAATTCCACCGTTTGAGGAGTGAGGACTTTGATGCCCGTGACCTCTGGCGCAGTGCCCGCCAGTTTCTCCTTGACCCCAACGATATCGCTCAGGTAAGTCGCGGCCACCGGGCTCGCCAGCTTCGGATTGGTCACCCGTTCATAGCTCCACTTCACGTCGTCGGCGGTGAGCTCTCGCCCATTGTGGAACTTGACGCCCGCTCGGAGGGTGAAAACGTAGGTCGATCCGTTGTCCTTGATCTCCCACTTCTCGGCCAGTTTGGGGGCCACTTGATTCTCGGAATTCCAGCCAACCAAGCCTTCGAAGGTCTGCTGGAGCAAGTCGATGGTGTCGCCATCTTCCACCTTATGCGGGTCCAATGTTGTGGGACTCGTCGGAATCGGGTACCGGAAAGTGTTCTCCTTCCCCTGTTGGGCGCGCTGGCTAAAGCCACCACCCCCTCCGCCAGAGCAACCGATGAGAGCAAAAAGCGCAACGAATGCGAGGGCAATGGAGCACCGCATTTCCGCAGGGTACCCCCGGGGTGTGCAACCGGATGGCCCAACCGCCGTATACTTCACGGCAGAGGTCAAAGAATGGGCATTTGGGACAAGATCCGCGGCGAATTCATCGACATCATCGAGTGGCTGGACGACACCCAGGACACGATGGTTTATCGCTTTGAGCGACACGGCAATGAGATCAAGAATGGAGCGCAACTCACGGTTCGAGAGTCGCAGGTGGCGGTCTTTGTCTCCGAGGGTTCGATCGCCGATACCTTCGAGCCGGGCCGATACGAACTTGAGACCAAGAACTTGCCCGTCCTCAGCACTCTGCAGGGATGGAAGTACGGATTCAATAGTCCGTTCAAGGCCGAGGTCTACTTCGTCAACACCAAGCGATTCACGAATCTGAAATGGGGGACGATGAACCCGGTGATGATGCGAGATGCCGACTTCGGAATGGTCCGAGTCCGGGCGTTTGGCACCTATTCCGTCCGGGTGAGCGACGCCGGAAAGTTCCTGAAGGAGATCGCCGGGACGGATTGGCAGTTCACCGTCGAAGAGGTCCAAACCCACATCCGCAACCAAATCGTCTCGGAATTCAGCGAAGGTGTCGCCAAGGCAGGAATCCCCATCATCGATCTCGCGGCTCGCTATAGCGAGCTCGGGGGCCAAATCCAGTCCGGATTTGCTGCCCAGCTTGAAGAAATTGGCTTGGAGATCTCGGACTTCCGGATCGAAAACGTCAGCTTGCCCGAAGAGGTGGAGCAAGCCATCGACAAGCGCTCCAGCATGGGAGCCGTCGGGAACCTCCAAAACTACACCCAATTTCAGGCCGCCAACGCGATGGAAAAAGCGGCCGAGAATCCCGGCGGACTCGGGGCCGCAGGAATCGGGATGGGAATGGGAGCCGCAATGGGCCAGATGATGCAGCAGCAATCCGCGACACCCCCGGCCGCTCCACCCTCGGTGCAGTTTCACCTGGTTCTGAACGGCCAACAGGCCGGGCCCTTTGATCTTGCCACTCTCCGTGGAATGGTGGGAACCCAACTCACGGCCGAAACCCTGGCTTGGACTACCGGGATGGCCAATTGGGTTTCGGCCCAAGAGATTGCCGCCCTCCGTGATCTGCTTGGCTCGGTTCCTCCGCCCATCCCGGGTGCCTAAAAGTTGTCTGCCCTCATCCAGCAGTTCCCTTGCGTCAGTTGTGGGGCCCAGCTCAATTACCAGCCGGGCCAGACCCACATGGTGTGTCCCCACTGCGGAAGAGAGCAAGACATCGCCCCGACGGGCCCGGTCATCGGGGAATTACCTCTTGAGGCCTACTTTGAATCGGGGCGGCTTCGTGAGCAAGCCGTCGAAGAGGACACCGTTCATTGTTCCAAGTGCGCGGCTCACTTCACCGTTCCCTCCACTCGGGCCAACCTCGCTTGTCCCTATTGCGGGTCCGAGGTCGTCTTCGACTCGACAAGAGGCGAGCGCATTCCTCCCAATTCACTCCTTCCCTTCCTGGTCACGGCCGCCAGGGCGCGCCATGCTCTGGGTCAGTGGCTTGGCTCGCGGTTCTGGGCCCCCAATGATCTCAAAAAGCTCGCTCTCAAGGAGGGCCAGCTCAAAGGGATGTACATCCCCTACTGGACCTTCGATAGCCAAACAACCACCCAGTACACCGGGATGCGGGGGATCCATTACTACGAAACCGAGACCTACTACACGACCGTCAACGGGCAGCGGACGGCCCAAACCCGGACCGTGCGAAAGACCCGTTGGTACCCCGCCGCGGGTGTGGTCTTTGTCCCCTTTGATGATGTTCTGGTTCTCGCCAGCACCGCCGTCCCTCAGGAGTATGCCGAGCGGCTAGAAGAGTGGGACCTCGGCCAGGTCCAACCTTATCAACGGGAATATCTGGCCGGATTTCAGACTCAACTCTACGACATCGACCTGCCGAGCGGATGGGTTCGGGGTCGGGACAAGATGCAACCGGCGATCGATAGGGCGATCCGGGCCGACATCGGCGGCGACGAGCAGCGCATCACCAGCAAGAACACCGACTACCAGAACAACACGTTCAAGCATGTCTTGCTCCCCATGTACGCCGGATCGTATCGATATAAGCAGAAGAGCCACGCGTTTCTGGTCAACGGACGCACCGGCGAGATTCAAGGGTCGGCGCCGATCAGCTTTTGGAAGGTCTTCTTCGCCGTGCTCCTCGGACTCCTCATCGCCGGTGGGATCTTCTATGTCTATCAGAAGAACCAGCCCAGCTCGAGCTCAAGCGTCGAGTTCTCGACCGATCCAGCCTACTCGCCCGAGCCTTCGATCAACTGGTGACCCACGGCCGCAAATGCCGGGAGCGAACGGTGGGCTTGGTGTTCGAGTACCCGGTGGAGCACCCGGAAACTGGGTTCCAGGAGCTTCATCTTGGCGGGAGGTTCGGCCTGTTCCGCCAGACGCGCCAGGCCCAAGCAGGCAAAGGCCGGGGCCGAAAAGCTATCCGCGTACTTCCCCGCTGTGCCCGCGCTGACCAAGCCCCCGGCCGTGGGGGAAACGATGCAGGGATCAAGCTCTAGCGGTTCGTCGGTATCGACACACCGGTCGAGGATCGGCGCAACTCCTTCCAGCTCGAGGAGTTGTAGGCAAGCCCACATCAAGGCCAGAACCGGCAGCGGATGAACCTCAAGCCGGTGGAGCGCCTGGAGGGTGAAACCAAAGACCTCGGGCGCCATCGCCGGATCCTCACTGATCGCGGCTACGAATTGGGTGAGGGCCAGGCCACACTGTAAGCGCTCGTAATCTGCCCTCAGGCCAGGAAAGCTACTTTTGGGTTGGACCTGGGAGACAAATCGCCGGGCACGTCCTTCGGCCAGGTGAAAAGTCGCCCAGACGAGTGGCTCGCTACTCCCGGCCAATCGACTGCCACCCTTACGGGCCCCCTTGGCGATCGCGTCGATCTTTCCGAATTCGGGGCTAAGTAAAACGAGGCGGCGGTCCGATTCACCTGAATCGAACCGCGCCAGTACGAGTCCTTCGACCGTTATCTCGGCCATAGCCGCCGGGACCTAGGGTCAAGCAAAGAGAGCTCGCTGCAAGAACTCCACAAAGATGAAGAACATCCGGTCGATCACGAGGGCAAACCGAGCCATGACGGTCGAACCGAAGATCGCGCCGAGACCCACCATCAGGAGCCATCGCCCCGATTTGTTCATGGTCTGCATGAACTTGCTCTTCAGATCGAAGCTAAAGAAGAAGTAGCTCAGAACTGCAAGGATCGTGAAGGTGAAGATGAGGTTGTTGATCGCCTGAGAAAGGTAGATGTCGTTCTGAACGACCGCCGCCGCCTCGGGGGTCATCTGGCTCATATCGGGCCGGAACAGCGACCAGTTGGTCGGGATGATCGGCTTCATCGAGTCATTGAGCTGGGGGCCCCACTTGTTCCAGAAGATCTGGATCTGCTGACCCGACCAGAAGCCAAGGATGACCCCGATCGGAATCCGGCTCATCCAATTGTGCTTTTTGCTGAAGACCATGTAGCCCATCAGCCCAATCGGCAAGAGCAGAATGTAGGCCCAGAATCCGGGCGTCCCTGGTGATCCGGCCTCGCCCTGCGAACCCGTCATCTTGTCCCACCATTGGACCTTGAGCGTCTCGGCCCACACGGCAAAGACCGTAAAGCCGGCGGCAAGTCCCAAGAAGACGTGCTCAACGAACCGATAGAACTTATTCTCTCGGTAGAGGACGCTATAGAGGCCAACGGTGGCGAGGACTCCAGCCGCGAGTTTCAGCTTAGTGTAACCGTCCATGGTTAGGCCTTCCTCCCCTTTAGTCGAGCCCCGATGAGGGTCAGGTTGCCGAGGATCACACAGATAATCATGAGCGCCAGAGCCGCATGGAGCGACAGGTAGTACTTACTTCCCCGGTCAAGGTTCTTGCCCTCCAGCTTGGGAATCTTGATGTCCGGATGGTTGGCGCTGACCACTTCGTCTGGTCCGGCGACCTCCCGAGTCTGGGCCCCGCGGACGCCGTGCTCCATCATCCACTCAAGGTCGTAGACCCCCTTGAGTCCGATGCTGAGCCCGACTAGTTGTTTACCGTTATAGAACGGAATCATCTGGGGACCGATAACCCCGGTGCATAGCAGGCCGAGAGGAACTTCACCACCCAGCCGCTCGATCAAGACGTCGATCGTGCTGCTGGCGGTGATGTTAATGAGCATCCCAAAGTCCTTGACCGATTTGCTCTGGGCAAGCCACGGCGTCGACCAGATCGTCCGCTCTTGACCATCGGCCCCGCGGTTGGTCTTGTCGCCAAAGGCTCGGCGGATGTTGGCCTTCATGGCCTGACCCACCCCTTCGGCATTGGGCAAGAAGCCGACATCGACGTAGTCACGCAGAGGGAGATACGGCTGCTGACCGGCATCGACTCTCTCTTTGTTGATGATTGCGATGACGTTCCGGGCCACCTGGGGAGCCTGGGGATCACCGACGCTATACAGGACGAACTTTTGCCCCCGGCGCATGAGGATCCGCATCAGTGCCTCGAATTGGCCAGAGCTCTCACCTCGGCTGGAGTTCGTCCAGTCGCTCTGGATGAGCAACGGCTTATCGGCCGGGATCTGGGAGACCGCCACGTAGAGGTCGATCGCCGCCTGATCGGGCTTGTTCGGAATCTTGATCTGCGGGAACAGGAAGATCGTCGTGACAACGATCAACGCCAAGTACAAGAATTGGCTGTTGATGCTGGAAAGGCGTTGGGCTAAGCTCATCGGATTATCCTCCCACCCCGCCGCGCTCCAGGTTCAGCCAGAGCCGCAGGCCCATGGCGAGGGCACCGAGGCCCACGCCGAACTCCATTGCCCGAAGACTAGGACTTTGGAGGTTGTTCTTGATCCAGTCCGAAACGGACTTCAAGGTGAAGTTTTGCAGGACGTTTTGGTCTCCGCCCAGACTCGCGACCGCCGTGGTGCTGAGGTAATCAACCAGGCCCATCAGGCTCAACATCAGGATCAGAGCCGTCCCCAGCATGATCGTGGCTTCGACCGACCGGATCCGGAAGGCCCGGTAAGCAGCCGAGAGAATGAAGAACGCGATGATCGAGAACATCGCCGCATCCATCTGCTGTAGTAGTCCATCGAACAGGAAGTCGAAGGCCTGCATCGCTCCGGTCCAGTTATCGGGGTTGCCATAGTCCGTGGTCTTGGCCGCCGCAGTGAACTCACGTTGGTACCACTGGGCGTATCCGACGATCATCATGAGCACCATCGAGACCAGAAGCGTCGCGCTGAAGAACCTATCCTTGTGTCCCTTGAAGATTCGGCTGAGGTGGATCCGCAAGAGCGAGAAGACACCGAGGCCAAGCAAGAAGGCGGTAAGAATCGAGGCGAAGTCTTTGACTACAGGAACCGTGTCCTGCAGGAAGAAGCCTACCGATTCGACCGGACCCTGGGGGATGTCGAATTGGCCCTTGGACTTTGGCGTCGGCCAAAGGTAGAGCATCACATAGAACAGGCCCGAAAGGAAGGTGAACGCGCCGACGATCGGGCGTCGGGCTCGCGTCGGAGCGCGGCTGATGACGAACATCAGTGCCATTCCAATGAAGAAGCCCACCAGCATCATCGTCCAGATGCCGCCTTCTCCGGCGCGGTGACTCCAAGAAATCTGTGCCATCAAGTCCATCAGTTACCACCCTCCGCTTCCGGAGCTTGCTCCCACCAGTTCGGTTGCCGCTGAGGGCGCTCGACCTTCATCTCCTCTTCGGTGGGGGACTCCACGTCGAAGATGTAGCCGAAAGTCGTGTCCTTTTTGGTCTTCCGCTCGGGTGCTTCCAAGGCGACCCACTGTCGATTCTCGCGCTTGTGGGTCTTCATCGTGAAGGCCATCTGATAGCTCGTGAGCAAGCAACCGAAAGTGATCAAGGCCGCATAGAAAATCTTGGCGTAGTCCTGGCCGATCAGCGAACCGACGAGAATCGGGTGGCGCGTCAGATAGGCGCTCGCCGCATAGAACTCATCGCCGATGAGGACATAATCGCAGGCGGCGACGAAGAAGGGCGTCTGGGTCGTTTGAGTCGAGCCTGCCACCTGAATCGCACCCATCGCATTTGCCGATTCGGCGAAGATCAAGGACTCGGCAAAGAACGCTCCGAGGAAGAACGCGGCGGCAACTTTCTCCCGGCGGATGATCCCCGCGACGCCGGCCGCAAAGGCGAATTGCCGATCGCTGACGAACTGGACGGCCTCGGAGTCAAACCGCTCAATCAAGCCTTCGCGCTGATAAACGTCTCGAATTGTCTCTTGAGCGACGGCATAGACAGCAGCATCCGCACAGCAGAGCTTGATCGGTGTCGCAAACTTGGCCGCCGTCTGAGTCACTTTGGCAAAGATATTGATCGCCTGTACGGCAATCGCATCCAAGCCACCGATACCGGGGACCATCACGACCGGGCGTCCCATCTCGGTTGCCCGTCCGATCGCCTCATCGATCGCATTCAAACCGGCGATCCTACGAATAAAGAGGTTGCCCTCCATCTTCGTGGACCGATAGATCGTTGCCAGGATCACCGCGACGATCAAAACCGTCACGAGGACCCCCACCCATCCTGAGTCGTAGTACTGCATCTAAGCGGCGCCCTCGCGCGAGTCCGAAGCGGCTTCCAAAGCCGCGATCAACCGATCCCAATTCTCGCGCTTGCTCAGCAGACGAGAATAGTCGTTAAAGGAGTTGAACCCCATGAAGGGGATGATGAAGGGGGAAAAGGCAACCATTGCGCTTGCCCCAAAGTGGGCAAGCGGCTTGTGCATTTCTAGCATCAAGGTCGCGGGTGCCTCCAGCTTGCGCTTCGTCACCTCTTGGGCAAACTTTTCGATGAGGCGTTCCTCTTCCTCGCTCGTCAGTTCAGTTTCCCAAAGTTGCTCCATCGCTCCTCCAAAGTCTGCGAATTTTAGCCAAAACCTCGCCTTGGTTGCTGTTGAACCTCAAATAGACGCCTCGGAAGGCGTCTAGACGGGTCGGCTTGTCGAACGGAGACAGGATCACACCCTCTTCCCCTTCGATTACCCTCTTAACGGAAGGCCACTCTATGGACGTCACAAAGGGGCCGATTCGACTCTCTGCTTTGTCCGAAGTCAGGATGTACCGGTGGGCCATCCAGATTTCCAGAGTGGAACCCAAGACCACTGCCACACCCAAAATCAGCCCTGGGATCCCCAGCAGGCGCCACCCGATCAGGCCGGCGAGGATGGCGAACCCCAAAACAGCGGCCCGCTTTGCCGCCGGAACAGGAAGTTCCACCGCCCACTCCATCGGATCTTCGACCTGCGTCAACGCCAATCGTTGAAGAGCGTGCTGACCGACTCGTTCAGGTAGATCCGCCGGATCGCTTCGCCGATCAGCGGCGCGATCGGAAGAGTCGTGATCTTGGGCACCATCTTGGCCGCCGGAAGCGGAATGCTGTCCGTGCAGATCAAGCGGCTGATCACGCTATCCTGGATCCGTTGGCTGGCGTTGCCGCTCAAAACCGCGTGGGTACAGGTGACCATCACCTCTTTGGCTCCGCGCTTCATCAGAGCCTCGGCGCCCATGATCACCGAGCCGCCGGTATCCACCATATCATCGATCATGATGCAGGTCTTCCCTGCGACATCGCCGATGATTTCAACAATGTCGACCTTGTTCGGTTCGGGGCGGCGCTTGGCGATGATGGCAATCGGCGCATGGAGCATCTCGGCCAGGCTCCTAGCCCGGCTGACGCCCGCTACGTCCGGACTCACGACCACGATGTCTTGATCGACGTAGCCCTCTTCGACCAGGTGTTCCCCGATGATGGGGCCAGCGTAGAGATGATCCACCGGCATGTCGAAGAATCCCTGAATCTGTTCGGCGTGGAGGTCAATACAGACGACCCGCTGGGCACCGGCGACGGTGATGAGATCCGCCACCAGACGAGCGGTGATCGGCTCGCGGGGTTTGATCTTCTTGTCTTGCCGGGCATAGCCGTAATAGGGCATCACCACTGTGATCCGCCGGGCACTGGCTCGCCGGAAGGCATCCAGCATCACGAGCAGTTCCATCAGGGTGTCGTTGACCGGGTAGCAAGTCGGCTGGATGATGAAGACGTCGTTTCCACGCGCGCTCTCATCCACCATGACCCGGATCTCGCCATCCGAAAATTGGGTCGAGGTGATCTGCCCGAGTTCGATCCCCAGGTTCTCGGCCACTCGCCGCCCGAGTTCGCGGTGTGCATTGCCGCAGAACAGCTTCATTCCTTCCAGTTCGTCACTCATTGACCTTGTTCGAGTTTCTTCCGGCGTCGCGATGCCCATTGAGGTTTCTCCACCTGTCGTGCCCGGCCAAGCGCCAGCGCATCGCTGGCCACCGGGGATGTGATAACACTTCCCGCTGCAACATAGGCTCCTTCGCCTATCTCGAGCGGGGCAACCAGGGTCGAATTTGACCCCACAAAGACGTTCGCGCCGACTTGGGTCAGATGTTTGTGGACCCCGTCGTAGTTGCAGGTGATCGTGCCGGCGCCGATGTTGCTGTGGGCCCCGATCTTGGCATCGCCGAGGTAGGCCAGGTGCCCCGCACTCACACCATCTTCCAGCAAAGCGTTTTTGATCTCGACGAAGTTGCCTACCTTCACCTTGTCGCCGAGGAGCGCCTTCGGACGCAGATGGGCATAGGGTCCAATGCGGCAATCTTCCCCGACTTGGGCGCGGTTGATGTGGCTCATCAAGACCGTCGAACCATCCCCCACCTGGCTGCTCACCACCACACTCAGGGGCCCGATGTGGCACGACGCCCCGATCCGGCTATCCCCCTCGATCGTGGTCATTGGATGGATCACCGTCCCGGCTTCGATCTGGACATCGGCCGCAATAAAGGTGGTCGCCGGGTCGATCACCTGGACTCCGTTCAAGCAATGGCGCTTGAGGATCCGGCGTCGCATTTCGGTTGAGGCCTCGGCCAGCTGCCAGGGATCATTCACGCCCTGGAAGACAAAGAAGTCCTCGTAAATAAAGGTCTCGACTCGCCCGCCCGCCTGGACGATCTTCTCGATGGCGTCGGGCAAGTAGTACTCGCCTTGGGCGTTTTCGGCGCTGAGCGTGGGCAAGATTTCGAAGACGGTCTTGGCGTCAAAGCAGTAGATGGCCGAGTTGATCTCATCAATCTCAAGCTGAGAATCGGTCGCATCCTTGTGCTCGACGATCTTGGTGACCATCCCATCTCCATCGCGCACGATCCGACCATATCCGGTGGGATCCGTCAGCCGACAGGTGCCGATCGTCGCCTTGGCCCCGGTCGCGAGGTGCTTCGATACGAGGGCATGAAGGGCTTCGGCCGTCACCAACGGGACATCGCCCGGAGTGATCAGGACCGGTCCATCGTAATCGGCGAGAACCGGCTGGGCCATGATGGCCGCATGAGCCGTTCCGAGTTGTTCGCGCTGCCAAACGAACTCATATTCACCCTCGGGGAGGCTGCCTTGCAGGAGTTCTCCGCCGTGGCCAATCACCAGAACCGGTTTGGCGATCCCGATTTGCTTCATCGCCCGGCCCATGTGCTCGGCCATCGGAATCCCGCAAACGGCGTGGAGGCACTTGGGTAGGTCCGATTTCATCCGCGTGCCCTTTCCGGCCGCCAATACGATCCCCGCCAAAGCCTCAAACGCTTGCATGTTCAGACGGTCACGATACCCCCAACCGAAACCCGCAAGCATCGTGGCATCATCAAGAGCAAATGGCACTCCGCTTGGTCGATCACCCGTTGGCCCAACACCTGCTCACTATCCTGCGTGACCAGACGACCGACACGCTTCAGTTCCGGCACGCGAGTCGCACGCTTGCGACGGTGTTGATGCTGGAGGCCACGCGCGATCTGCCTTTGGCTCCCCAGCCGATCAGCACTCCGCTGACCACGACCGACGGCACTCGCCTGGCCCGAGGGATTACCGTCGTCCCCGTTCTCCGGGCGGGCTTGGGTCTGCTCCAGGCTTCGTTGGACCTCTTCCCCGATGTCACCGTCGGCTACCTGGGCCTCGAGCGCAACGAGGAGACCGCCGCCGCAAGCAGCTACTATCGCAAGCTGCCCAAGCTCGCCAATCGGGTGACCTTCTGCGTCGATCCGATGCTCGCCACCGGGGGCTCGGCCTGCCAGGCGCTGCATGTTCTCAAGGAGGCCGGAGCGGTCGATCTCCATTACGTGTGTGTCCTCGCGGCCCCTGAGGGCGTCGCCCTGCTCCAAGCCGAACACCCCGACGTGGACATTTACACCGCCGCTGTCGACTCCCACCTCAACGACAAGAAGTACATCGTCCCCGGCCTCGGCGACTACGGGGACCGACTGTTTGGGACTCTGTGAGGGTGGGGGGAGAAGAAGCTCGGTGGGGAGTTGAGCGGAGTTGAAGTGAATTGAAGGGAGTGGTTTCGGATCGAGTAGCCACCACTCCCCACCACTCCTCACCACTCCCCACCAGTCCGAACCACTCCCCACGCTTCGTCTCGCCCCCAAGTAAACTCCTGACCGCATGCTGGACACGCTGACCAAACGGCTCGGAAGCCTCGTCATGGGGTTGCGGCGCAAGGGCCGCCTGACCGAGAGCGACGTCGATGAGATGCTCCGCGAGATCCGGCTGGCTCTCCTTGAGGCCGACGTCAACCTTCTCGTCGCCAAGCGCTTCATCGCCAAGGTCCGAGAAAAAGCGGTCGGCGAGGAACTGTTCGGGTCGCTCAACGCTGACCAAACCCTCATCAAGATCGTTCGCGACGAGTTGGTCGAACTCCTCGGCGCCGAAGAAACCAAGTTTTCGTGGAACCCTGCTCCACCGGCCGTCATCCTCATGTGCGGTCTCCAGGGCTCGGGAAAGACTACGACGTGCGGAAAGCTCGCCCGCTGGCTGAAAAAGCAGGGCAAAAAGCCGATGATGGCGGCGTGTGACACCCAGCGCCCGGCCGCGATCCAGCAACTTGAGATCCTCGGCGAGCAGCTCGAAGTCCCGGTATACGCCAAGACCGACGGAACTTCCCCCGTCCAGATCGCCCGCGAAGCTGTCGAGCGTTGCCGATTCCTTCTTCTTGACACCCTGATCGTGGACACCGCCGGACGATTGACGATCGACGAGCCACTAATGGAGGAACTCAAGCAGATCGCGCAGGTGACCAAGCCGAGCGAGGTCTTTATGGTTCTCGATTCAACCACGGGCCAAGAGGCGGTCAACGTCGCCAATGCGTTCCACGAGCGGCTGGCCCTCACGGGAGCGATCTTCACCAAACTCGACGGAGACACCCGAGGTGGCGCGATCCTGAGCGTCCGAGAAGCAACCGGGGTTCCCGTGCGATTCGTCGGGGTGGGTGAGCAAAGCGAAGCCCTTGATGTCTTCTATCCCAGCCGGATGGCGGAACGGATTCTGGGGATGGGCGACGTGATGGGAATCATCGAGCGCGCCGAAGAAGCCATCAGTCAGGAAGACGCGAAGAACCTTGAGGACCAGATGCGGGCCGGGCAGGTGGACTTCAACACCATGCTCCAACAGTTCCAAACCGTGCGCAAGATGGGCTCCATCCGAAACCTCATGAAGATGATCCCGGGGCTCAGCACCATGGTCCCCGAAGAGGCCCTCAACCAGATCGATGACGGGAAAATGAACCAAATTGAGGCGATCATTTTGAGCATGACGCCAAAAGAGCGCACCAATCCGGATATAATCAATGGTTCAAGACGAAAGAGGATCGCGGCTGGTTGCGGTCGGTCGGTGGAAGAAGTCAACCGACTTATCAATCAGCTTTACGAAATGCGCCGTCAAATGAAGCAATTCTCCAAGATGGAGAAGCGCATGAAAAAGATGGGCCGTCGTCGCTGATCTCGGACCGATTTCAGGAGAAAAGAAAAGTAAGTGGTAAAGATTCGATTGATGAGACAGGGCAATAAGCATCGCCCGTTCTATCGGGTGGTGGTCGCCAAGAGCCTCGCCGGACGCAACAGCGCCGCGGTCGAGATCCTCGGGCAATACAACCCTCTCATTAAGGGTGAGACGGGACTTCGCCTCAAGACCGATAGAGCCCTCTATTGGCTGATGAACGGAGCCCAACCCACTGAGACCGCGGCCTACCTGCTCAAGCGCGCTGGAGTCCTCGAAGAGTTCTTCAAGGCTCGACCGAACGCCAAGGCCAAGTACAAGTTCCTGGACAAGCGGAGCGCGGCAATGAGCAAGGAATCGGTCGTCGAACCGGTTGCCGTCGCTACTCCGGCCGCCGAACCCGTGGCTGTGAAGGAAGAAGCCCCGGTTGTCGCCGAGGAAGCCACCGCTGAAGCCCCGACCGCCGAAGCACCCACCGAATGAGCCACGCACCCCTCGTCCAGCACCTCGTTCAAGCCCTCGTGACCGAACCGGATGTCGTCCACGTTGAAGAACGACGCGAGCGTGAAGGCATCACCTACTTCGTCCGTGTCGCTCCCAATGACGTCGGCAAGGTCATCGGCAAGAGCGGCCGGGTTGTCAGCGCGATTCGATATGTCGTTAGTGCCGCCGCGAGCAAGGCCCGCCAGAGAGCGTTTGTCAAAGTCGTCACCGAGTAAGCCACCGAAAGACCCTCACGACCGCCCGTCCACCCCAATGGTGGATATAGGAAAGATCGTGGGGGTTTATGGTTTGGATGGTCACCTCAAAGTGACTTCCCTCTCTGACTTTCCCGAGCGGTTCGATCCCGGTCAACCCGTTTGGATTGAAGGCGAGAAGTTCAAAATTCACCGGAGTCACTGGTACAAACTCCAGGTCCGCGTCAAGCTCACCGCTCACCGCAGTATCGAGGATGCCGAGCCGCTCATCGGCAAAATCATGCAGATTCCGGCCGACGCACGCCCCGAGCTCGAAGAAGATGAGTTCTATTTCGACCAGATCCAGGGCTACCAAGTCGTCGATCAACACGGCCAGCCCATAGGGCAGATCGACAATCTCTTGCACATGCCAACCGATGACATCTTGGTTGTCGGACCAATCCTCATTCCATGCCGCAAGGAGTTCATCACCCGCATAGATCCGGCCGCTCGGCTGGTCACGGTCCACCTTTTGCCGGGGATGCGCCCCGAAGAGGAGGCTTGAGCGATGTTCATCGATGAAGCCACTGTCGAATTCATCAGCGGGAGCGGAGGCTCCGGCGCGGTCGGCTTCCACCGAGAAAAGCACGTTCCCCGAGGCGGCCCCAATGGTGCCGATGGCGGAGCCGGGGGCGACATCATCCTCCAAGCCGAGCGCGGATGCCGCACCCTCTACGATCTCAAGCTCAAGAAGCAGGTCAAGGCCGACGACGGAGTTCACGCCATCGGCAACAAGAGAGGACGCGACGGAAAGGACATCATCCTCAAGGTCCCGGTAGGGACCGTGGTGGTCGATACGACCTTCGATGAAGTCCTTGCCGACCTCAACTTTCACGGGGCTCGACTGGTCGTCTGCAAGGGCGGACGGGGTGGTTTTGGCAATGCTCACTACGTCAACAGCGTGCGCCAAGCCCCCAACTTTGCCCAAAAAGGTGCCCCCGGCGACCAGATCATCGCAAAGCTCGAGCTCAAGCTTCTGGCCGATGTCGGACTCGTCGGTCTGCCCAATGCCGGCAAGAGCACGNNCCCAAGATCGCCGACTATCCCTTCACCACCATCGTCCCGAACCTCGGGGTGGCGGTCGTGGGGAGTGACTCGTTCGTGGTCGCCGACATGCCCGGCCTGATCGAAGGGGCAAGCAGTGGCCACGGCTTGGGGCTCCAGTTCTTGAAGCACATCGAGCGGACCAAGGTCCTCGTCCACGTGGTGGATGTCATGCCCATCGACGGCTCAGACCCGGTTAGCAACTTCCACCAAATCGAAACCGAACTCGCAAACTACAGCAGCGACATCGCGGCCCGGCCCAGAATCCTCGTACTCAACAAACTCGACATCGTGCCCCGTGGCGAATTCAATGAGATCCGGGAGAAGTTCGAGTCGATAGGTCTCCCCATGTTCGGAATCTCGGCTGCTACCGGAGAAGGGATTCCGCCTCTACTGTTCGCCGTCAGCGAAAAACTGAAGGAAATGGAAGCGACAATCGAGGTTCCCGTTCTTACCCCGGCCAAGACCGTTCGAGTCGACGACACATGGGATATCGTGGAGGCCGAGGAAGGCGGGTGGGAGATCACCGGCAAGCGCATCCTCCGGATGGTCGCAATGACCAATCTTGAAAATCGAGACGGGGTTCGCTTCCTCCACCGCAAGCTCGAGCGGCTCGGCGTCATTGAGCGACTCCGCGAACTCGGGGCCGACGAAGGCGATACCGTCTATGTCGGTGACCACGTCTTCAGCTTTACGGATATGCAATGAGCGAGAGCAAAACCCTGCCCAAGATCGGAATCCTCGGAGGGACCTTTGATCCTCCGCACCTTGGCCATTTGGCCATGGCGGTCGCCGCCCGTGATGCCCTGGGTCTCGATGAAGTGGTGTTCGTCCCCGCTTATCGCAATCCCCTCAAGACCCGGCTTGGGATCACTCCCGCGCACCGGCGTCTGGCGATGGTCAAGCTCTTGATCGGAGGCGAGCCAAGTTTCAGCGTCAGCGACATCGAGCTCACCCGCGGCCAACTCAGCTATGCCGTCGATACGCTCTCCGAGATGTCTTTTCTTCGCCCGGCCGAGTATTGGTTCATCCTCGGCAGCGACAGTCTCAAGCGACTCTATGATTGGCACCAGATCGAAAAGCTGAGCCGTCTCACCCGGTTTGCCGCCATCCTCCGCGCTCCCGACACCGAAGAGGTAGCCCTCCGAGACGTTCCCGAGCTCTATCGAGAGGTCATCGACTTCGTCCCGATGGAGGCGCATCCCGCCAGCTCGACCAAGGTGCGCGACGCCATCTTGACCAACCGTCCCTATCACCACCTCGTCCCCGAGGCCGTTGCCGAATACATCGAGAAGAACGAACTCTATCGTTAAGCTATGCAGATCACATCCCAAGACAAGGTCCAACTCATCGAGCAGTTTGCCGACGACATGAAAGCCGAACGCATCGAGCGTCTTGACGTGCGCGAGAAAACCTCTGTCGCCGACTTCTTCGTCGTCTGCTCTGGAACCAGCGACACCCACGTCCGTTCCATTGCCGAAAGAGTCGAAGAAAAGATGCGGGAAAAGGGTATCCGCCCCCTCCGCAGCGAGATCGGGGACTCCGGATGGGTTCTCCAAGATTACGGCGACGTCATTTTGAACGTCATGCGCGAAGAGAAACGGCAGTTCTATGACCTGGAGTCCCTTTGGGAAGGAATGGCCAAGAACCCCGACCTTTTGGCCGAAGACTAATTAATCCGGGAAAACGTCCCGTTATCAATGACAGTATGAGGCACTTCCGAACTACTGTCTTTTCGACCGCAATATTGGCCGGTTTCATCCTGCCCTACCTGGCCACGAGCTCGCCGACCGCCGGTAGTGGAGTGTCCTTTGATGCCGCTTTGACTCAGCTCAAGCAAGGTAATGGTCGCTTTGTCCAGGGTAAGAGCAAGCGTCCTCACCAAGACCGAAAGCGACTGGCGGAGACGGCCAAAGGCCAAGCCCCGTTTGCAGTCATCCTCACATGCTCGGATAGCCGAGTCGCCCCCGAGATCCTCTTTGACCAAGGGATCGGCGATCTCTTCGTCGTGCGGGTCGCCGGAAATGTCGCCAATGTCAGTGAGATCGGAACAGTCGACTACGGAACCGAGCACCTCGGGGCCAAACTCCTCGTCGTCATGGGTCACACGAATTGCGGAGCCGTCAAGGCCGTGGCCGAGGGCGCGGACGTGAACCAAAACATCCAAGATCTGGTGGAACCCATCGGCCCCGCCGTCGAACGCGCCAGCAGCAAGAACAACGGACAATCCGGTTCAGCCGTCGTTCCGGCTGCGATTCGCGAAAACGTTTGGGTCTCGATCGAGAACCTCTACAAACGCAGCGAGAACATCCGCACCCTCACTCTAGGCGGCAAACTCAAGACCGTCGGCGCGGTCTACGACCTCGCCACCGGAAAGGTCACGTGGATGGGCGAGCACCCCGACACCAAGACCTGGCTCCATTAATCTTGATTGAGAGGGCCGCACCACGCGGCCCTCACGAACCGTCCATCCGGGTACACAATGAATCCGATGGACGCTGACAAGCTGGAGTCCCTTTTTCGTCACCTGCAGGTGGCCAAACGGCGCGGTGACCAAAAGGAACAGGCGCGGCTCTTGGAGGAGCTTCAGCAAGCGGCCCCCGAGAGCCCGCTCGTGCGCGAAGCCATCGCCGACGATCTCGTAGAACGAGGGCAGACTCAGGCCGCACTTGATGAGTACGCCAAGATCCTCTCCCAGCAGCCAGACAACATCGCCGTCCAGAAGAAGCACGCCGATCTCGTCTTTAACGCTCAGGTAGGAAGTGCGGATTTTTCGAGCACCCTTTCCGAATTCGAAGTCGCCGCAAGCGGAAAGACTGCCTCCGTCCTAAGCAGTCTTCTCCCTGGCCTTGGCCAGATCACTCTCGGAGAAGTCATGAAAGGGGGAGTCCTGATGGGGCTCTACCTGCTCGGATGGATCGGACTCTTTCTCGTTCCCAATGGGCTCAGTGGATTGCTTGGCCTCGTCGGGTTTGCCCGCCCGGGGCCCTTCAATGGTCTGGTCTTTCTTCCCCTCTTGCTGATCGCGGGGGCCTACATGGTCTCATTGTTCGATATCTCGGCCACCGCCAAGCGGTTCACCCGCAAAACCGTCGAACGCCCAAAACCACCAGTTGATAAGGACTTCGAGCTCTGAATCAGACCCCAGTATTTCGTATTGATTTAAAATGATGTACTAGGGATTTCATATTGGTGGCCGACAATTTCTCCTAGGTCCGTCCTGTAACGCAGGACAGGGAGAAAGGGATGAACTGGTTTAGAAACATTGGAATCGCAAAGAAGCTGGCGATCGGATTCGCCACCGCGATCATCGGCACTGGCGCTATTTTTTGGGTGGGCCAATCGACTGCAAACGAGCTGTACTCGCAAGCGAATAACCTGAGCGAGAAGGCACTGCCTCGGATGGAGGCCATCGGTGAAGCCTACGGGTCTTCCGTCTCGGCTCGCCTGTACGCCATCCGGGCCACGGGGGCTGACCTCGCTGGTCAGAAAGCACACATTGAAAAGTTGCGCAACGATCTATCCCAGGTGAACTCCGCCATTGGAACTTATGCCGAGCACACCGTTGCGGCCGAGGACAAGCAGAACGCGGCGGATCTCAAGAAGCTCTGGCAAGAGCAAGAAGCCTATCTGAACCAGATTATTAAGTTCAACGAGGCGAATCAGAAGGGCCAGGCCGAAGCTCTGCTCGATGGCGAGTCTCGTAGCCATTTCAATGACACATGGCGCACCGAACTCTACAGTGTCATCGAGTGGAACAAGAACCGAGCCAAGACCCTCGACACCCGTCTGGAAAACGCCACGAACCAGGCCCGGACCACCTCCTTGATTTTGCTCGGAGTGATCATCGCGGTCAGCGTCCTTCTGAGTACCTTCATCACGAAGAGCATTACGGGTCCTGCCGCAGCACTCCAGGCCCGCCTCACCAGTCTCAGTCAAAACTGTCTCACGGCTATGACCCAGGCAATCGTCGCCCTGAAGAACGGCGACCTTACCGTAAGAGCCGAACCCGTGACCAAGCCGATCGAGAATCCGTCAAACGATGAACTCGGCAAGCTGAGCAAGACCTTTAACGAGATGCTGAACTTGGCCCAAACCTCGATTATCTCGTTCCAAGAGGCTCAGCAAGGTCTCACCTCGATGCTGAGGCAGGTACAGAGCAACGCGACTGAGGTCAGCGAAACGAGCCAAAACCTCTCGGCAAGTAGCGAGGAAACCGCCGCCGCCGCCGACTCGATTGCCGCCAACGTTCAATCCTTCACCGGCAGCGCCCAAGAGAATTCTCGCACGGTCAACGAGATCGCCAAGGGTAGTGACCAACTCGCAGCCAGCGCGACCGACGCGGCTCAGAGCATGGATAGCCTCGAAGGAGCGATCGACCGAGTGAAGGACGGAAGTATCGACCAAGCCGAAGCCACAAAGCGCGCCGCTGAAGTCGCTAAGACCGCCGGTGAGGCCGTCACCGCTACCATCAACTCGATGGGTCGCATCCAGACTCAGGTCGGACACTCGGCGAAGGCCGTCGCCGATCTGGACGAGAAGCAACAGCAAATCGGCGCCATCGTCCAGACGATCAACGAGATTGCCGATCAGACCAACCTCTTGGCCCTCAACGCAGCCATCGAGGCAGCCCGAGCCGGCGAACACGGCCGAGGATTTGCCGTTGTCGCCGACGAAGTTCGGAAGCTCGCGGAGCGTTCCGGGGAAGCGACCAAGGAAATCGAGGGCCTGATCAACTCAGTTCGAGCCGGAGTCGAAGAGGCGATCAAGGCGATGAACGAATCGAGTGCCGAGGTCGAGTCGGGCAGTAAGTCCAGCGACCAAGCCAAGCTCGCGCTTCAAGAGATCCTGCAAGCCGTGGCCGAAGTCGAGCGCATCGCCTCGGCCAACACCCGCCAGGTGGAAGACATGAGCGTCAACGCGAAGACCGTGGCCAGCAGCATCGGAAGCGTCGCCGCCGTTGCCGAGGAGACCGCCGCCGGAGCCCAGCAAATGGGGGCCAGCAACGAAAGCATCCTCCAGAGCTCGCTCCAGATCTCGGAGATGGTCCAGCAACAGACGGCCGGAATCCAAGAGGTCAGCGCCGTCGCGGTCAGCCTCAGCCAAACCGCCATGCGGCTTCAGACCCTCATCGACCAGTTCAAGACCGACGAGAATTCCCAAACCTCGACTGCGACGCTCAAGATCGCAGCCTAACCGCACCAGACAAAAAGATGCCAAGTTCGCTCGGGGCCCCACCGCCCCGGGCACTTTTTTTCTAGTCCAAGGCTCGGATGTACCGGGAAATCTGTTCGGCGAGCGGTGGGATCGCCTCAATCCCCATGCCCCAGAGATCGGAGGAGTCCAGCGCGCTAAATGCCGGACGAGGCGCAGGAGTAGGCCAGGCCGACGTCGGGATCGGCTCCGGATCTGGGAGAGCCGTTCCCCGCTGAAGGTTATGTTCTCGGAAAAGTTGGGTCGCGAATTGATGCCAACTCACCACTTCAGGACCGGCCGCGTGAAACGTCCCTGGTCCCGGCGAAATCGCCAATAGGTCCAGGAGAACTCTAGCTAGATCGGCCACGTGGGTTGGTGTTCCCCACTGGTCGTCGACCACCCTCACCGCCTGTCCCGAAAGCGCCCGCTGGAGCACGGCCCGGGGAAAGCACGGCCGCTCGGGCCCGAAGAGCCACGAAGTACGGACAATCGTTCCCACGCCTTCGAGACAAAGCTCCCCATCACGCTTGGTCCGTCCATAAACGCCGAGCGGATCGACCGGATCGGAGGGCTGGTAGGGCCGCGTGGATTCCCCATTGAAGACGTAGTCGGTACTGACGTGCAGGACCGGACGCCCCGCTGCGGCCCAAGCCAGTTGTGCCGGAAGCCCCGCATTGAGGCGAAAGGCCACCTCGGGCTCACTCTCGGCTCGGTCCACCGCGGTGTAGGCGGCACAGTTGATCGCGGCATCGAATGCTCCGAACTCAAGATCCGACCGGAGAAGATCCAGCTCTTCCCTCCCTGAAGCGCGGACCACGAAGCCACGTTCCGTCGCCAAACGAACCACCCACCGGCCCAAAAGTCCCGTGCCACCCAGCACCAAGAGGTTCTCCATCACGTGCCCTATGATACGTCGGCCAGGGTCGCGCGTTCACATCCACAAGAGCCCTCGCAACGAAGCGTGGACCTTAGGAGTGCAATCGAAAAGCATGAAGCGAATCGTATCTCTCGCCCTAATCGCAGCAACCCTTCTCGGCAGTACGGCTGCCTTGAGCGACGACCTGCTCGGAAAAAAACGTGGCGGTGGCGGAGGAGACGGCGAGCGCTCGGAGCGCGGCGATCGTGGCAACCGGAGCGAGGGAAATAGCGGGAATCGGTCCGAGGGTGGTCGACAGCAGGAATCCTCGCGAGACCGCCAAAACGGATCGATCCAAATCGACCAAGGTCGCAACAACGGAAACAGCAACCGTATAACTGTTCAATCCCGTAGCGGTCAGGTGCGATACGGCTCCCAAAACAACCAAAGCCGTGCCCAATCCTCGCGTGGAAGAACCGTCATCCAGATCGATGACTACGCGGCCCCCAATTCGGGTCGCCCAGCTCAAGAAGCAAGCCGGGAGCACCGGGCTCGGCCAAGCCAATCGAACCAATACCGGGCCGGGTACTACCACTACGATCCGGGCTGGTGCGACGATTACTTCGTCTATCCCCACTACCGGTTCAACTACGAGGACAACTGTGTCCCGTCCCCGTGGTACCGATATGGCCACCTGCCGGCTTACGTCAACCAAGTTCGGGTTCGGTTTGATATCCCCGAGTGGAACTTCTCCATTGACGGCACTTACTCGTGGGGCCAAGATAGGGACGACGACTCTTGGGGCTGGGGCGACCGAAACGACCGGTGGGATCGAGGCGTTCAAGGACGGCTGCGAGACGCGATCTACGATATCGAAAGGGTCTTCACCCGGCGGGACCTGCGCGCCCTCGGTCGACTGGTCCCGCGGCGAGGTGAGGTCGTCATCCGGAGTCAAGACACTCGACCTTACGTCGTCCGCTCCGACGACTTCTATGACATGTTCGCCGATGCCGTCTTTACGACTCGAACGAGGTCGTATCGGCTCGNACGACTGACCACCGGACGAGGCGGCGCCTATGCGATCTTCCGACATGAGTTCGTGGATTCATGGAATCAGCGTCGGCAGCAGTTCCACAGCTACGTCTTTGAGGACGACCGCTGGGAGCCGGTGATCGTGGAGTTCGGGGTCTGGAATCACTGTCCCTAACCGAACCGGATGAATGAGCGGGATGGGCTAGAGTGCCCATCCCGCCCTCTTTGTTTAGGCCAGATCGAAGAGGATGAACTCCCCGAAGGAACCCGAGGAAAGGCCAAGAGTCGTCGGACCGAACTCAACCGCATCTCCGGCTTTAAGGAGCTGCCCATCGACTGTGATTTCGCCGTCCGCGACGTGAAGCCAACCGTATCTTCCGGCCGGAAGCGTGAAGCCCAACGACTGACCATCGCGGAGGATTGAGGCATAAACGCGGGCATCCTGCCGAATCTTTAGGCTGCCTTCAGCCTCATCGGGGGAGAGCATCAACCTCAAGACGCCCGTCTTGTCTTCATCGGAAAAGTGGGCTTCTTGGTAGGTCGGCTCGGCGTTCAGCACGTTCGGCTCAATCCAGATTTGCAGGAAGTGCGTCTCTCCATCCGGATTGCCGTTGAACTCGCTATGCGTGATGCCCGACCCAGCGCTCATCAGCTGGAGGTCGCCCCGCTTCAGCGAAGCCTCGTTCCCCATGCTGTCGCGATGGTTGAGAGCTCCATTGAGAACGTAGCTAAAGATCTCCATGTTGTCGTGGGGGTGGGTGCCAAAACCTCCGCCCTGCTGCACTCGGTCGTCGTTGATCACCCGCAGCGAGGCGTATCCCATCCGGTTCGGGTCGTAGTGTCGACCGAAGCTGAAGGTATGCGCGCTCTTGAGCCAGCCCAGATCGCTCATCATTCGGTCGGCGGCGCGGTGGATCGTGAAGGTTTTCGTTTCCATGAATCTGTTAACGCTGAAGGGCTCAATTTAGTTGCACGTGCAACTAAATTCCTCACCGGAAAAGCCCTTGGGCAAGAAAAAGCTCCCGCCGGTGAACCTGCGGGAGCTTCGAAGGAATCTCGGTGACGAGCTTCTTACTTCTTGGTTTGGTTTGCGTAGCGTCGCATAAACTTCTCAACACGACCGGCGCTGTCGACGATGCGCTTTTGGCCGGTGTAGAAGGGGTGGCTAAAGGCGCTGATTTCGACCGGCACCACGTAGCACTCGATTCCGTCTACGACTCGAGTTTCATTTGTCTTCATCGTCGAGACCCCCGTCCACTGGTGGTCTCCATCAACGTAGACGACCGGATAGACCGCCGGATGGGTTTTCTCTTTCATGACAATCGAACAGGATACCCGAACGAGTCTAGGCACGGTCAAGAGAAGGACCCATCAGCCGGATCAGCCGCTGGGTCCCTGTGAAGGCAAGTCTTGGCTTACTTGCCGATTTCGCCGTCGCCGTCGAGGTCCTTCTTGATTACGTTCTCGGCCATACCGACGACGGCCTCGCCGACGTTGCCCAGTGCCCCAGTGAGTCCGCCCAGCAGTACGGAACCCGCCGCAGTTGCCTCACCAGCCGCTTCTTGGGCGCCTTCGGCCGCGGCTCCCACATTCTCGCCAACAGCTTCTTTTGCTCCGGTTGCGCTCTCGATCACGTTACCAGCGGCGTCCTTGACGGCCTCTACTGCGTTTTGGGCCATTTCTTTTGCTTTGTCCAACATATCCATGTGATTCAGATCCTTTCCCCCAGGATTTTTCCGGGTGGAAGCTTGAGTATACGACCATAAGATAAGATCTCCAAATATGAATTTTCGCGAGTTAGGTCAGTCAGGCGTCAAGGTTTCCGAGATTAGTTTAGGTTGTTGGACCATGGGTGGTCTCAACTGGGTCAATGGCAGTCCCAACGGGTGGGCGAATGTCAATGAAAATGAGGTCACGGAGGCCATCAAAACGGGCATCGAGGCGGGCGTCAACCACTTTGACAATGCGGACGTCTATGGCAACGGCCGCGCCGAGCGGATGCTGAACCGGGTTCTCCGTAACCTCGGGGTCAAGAGTGAGGATTTTGTGATCGCAACGAAGGTGGGACACTTCCCTGGCACCGCCAGCCACGCCTACGAACCAGCCCATATTCGACACCAATGCGAACAGTCGCTCGTCAACCTCGGCCGCGAATACATCGACCTTTACTACTTCCACCACGGCCACTTTGGCGATCAGGATGAGTATTTGGACGATGCCGTCGAGATGATGAATCGCCTGGTCGAGGAGGGCAAGGTCCGCCTCAAAGGTCTCTCGGCCTATAGCGCCAACGACTTCACTAAGCTCGTCCCTAAGGTCCAGCCCACCGCCCTTCAGAGCTGGGCCCACATTCTCGACGACCAATTCATCCGCCCCGGGTCGGTGGTCAGCAACCTAATGGCCGAACACAAACTGACGTTCGTCGCCTTCTCTCCGCTCGCTCAGGGGATCTTGCTCGACAAATACTCGGCCGAAAATCCGCCCCAGTTCGAGCCCGGCGACTTTCGCCAAGACAACAAGAGCTTCAGCGCCGAGCGCCTCGGCGAGCTTCGGCCGAAGTTGGATGCCCACAAGGCCCGCTTCGGATCGACCACCGAGGACCTGGCGGGGGTCGCCCTCCGCTACGTTTTGGAAATGCCCAACGTGGCCTGCGCCATCCCAGGATTCCGCAACGAGCGCCAAGTGCGTTGCAACCTCGCCGGCAAGAGCCGCCAGCTCTCCGCCGAAGACGTCGCCTGGATCCAGGCCAACTTCGCGGCCTGACGCCCTTATTGGCTCGCGCGCCGGTCGGGACCGATGCCACTCCCGACCCCGGCCGGCGCTGAGCCAGCGGAGGCAGGCGTTTGGCATCACCGGCTGAGCGTCTCGACGAATTCAGGGAGACGGAGGGACACTCGCTGGCCCGGGGTGGAATCCCGTGGGAGAACAAGTTCGCCCCTTGCTGCTCTTTTTCATTCCACGGGATGAGGGCGCGGCTCGGGCCGGGTCGGCGAGCGGTCTTTTCTTGGAGAAAGCTTGATCAGTCCCCAGACGTTCGAGATTTGCCCTCGCGAGAGATCGCCATCGACTTTCGCCGCGGGAGCGACTTGATGAACTGAACCTTCCGAAACCGGAGTGCGGACCAGTCCTCGTCAATTGCCACTTGTCGCACTGCTTCCCATCCAAGCTCGCCGAATTTCTGCCATCCGCTGTCCCGATTGAATTCGCACTTGAGCCGCTTGGAACTCTGCTTCGGGTAAGCAACCCACAAGATTGCATCCCCCTCCGCGAGGGGCAGGACCCCGGCGGCCAAAGAATCCAGCCCCGCCTGGGTCTGGACGAACGCGATCAAGCTAACCCTCGTACGGGCAGGCTCCGACCCCGAGTTCGTCGACCTCGAACTCGTCCGTTTTTACCAACACAAGCTAGCTTCGAAACGTTGGAACTTCCCAGATCTGACCAGCCTTGAACCCAAGTCGATCGGCGCCCTCGCCGCTTATGCCGGCTCGCCCGTCATGGTCGGCTACTTGGCCCATCATTACTGGAACATCCAAGCGGTGTTCGCCTACGCAGGGACCTATTACGGCTGGTCGCCAGACATGCAAGGGGTGATGCCTCGCCCCACACCGTTTTTGTCGCTGGATTTCCCGATCGTCGTCGGAGTCGTCTTCCTTACCGCAATCGTAGTCTTCGGACTGTTGCGAAAGGAGGAAGATGAATGCATGCTTCGCTGGCGAAGCATCTCCTTCAGAATCACCGCCATCGTTGCACTTGTTTCTGGTTTCTACGGCGTTCTAAGGTTGACTTTCTCGGCCCTACCTTGGACTGATAATCGATGGGGGATCGCGGGAGTCGTCATCTCTGTGCTGCTGGCCGTGGAGTTCTTAGTCCAAAGCCGCACTAAGTCAAAGCCCGGCATGCCAATCCACGCGTAGGGGGGCGATCGCGTCGCCTCGTCGGAACTCCAGCTACAATTTGGCCCCGGAGTGGAAATTCCGGGGCCCAGGGGTCTTTACTTCTCAGCCAAAGTCGATGGCGAACCAGTCGGTTGAGGGGCCTCCCCATTCACAAGGGCCTGACCCAGGGCGTTGAGATTGCCCCCACCCTTGAGACCGACCTCTTCCATCAGGGCATCGACGAGCGGCGCCTGGCTGCGATATCGGAGCGCCGAACTCACCAACTGGTCGGCCAGGCTGCCAGATTGACCATCCCCGCCACCCGAGCCGTTTGAGCCACCGCCCAGGCCTTCGACCTGGATGATCTTGATGCCCTCGATCTGCTCCATCGGCTTGACGCTTTCGCGGATGATACTGGGCAAATTCTCGACGATGACCTGCTTCAGCCGGGCCTCGATCAGGTTGACGTTGAGCAGGTTCTCGGCCTCGTTTAGCTCGCGCTTACCCTTGGCATCGACCTCATAAGCCCTCTCTCGAGCCTCAGCAGCCAACCGTTCGGCATCGGCCTGAGCCTGAGCCGCAATTCGAGCCTTGTTGGCTTCTGCGGTGGCCGCCGTCTCGATGGCTTGGGCCCGGTCGATGCTCGCCTTCTTCTCCGCTTCGGCGGCGACGGTGATCTTGATGGCCTCACGCTCGGCTTCTTCGGCGGCTTGCACCAGCTCGATCGACTTGCGGCGTTCGGCGGCTTCGATTTCTCGGGCCGTCAGAACCTTTTCTTCCGACCGAACGGCTTCGGCCAAGGCGAGGTTCGCGGCTGCTTCGGCCTCACTCTTTTCCCGGCTTTTCTCAGCGATCGCCACTGCCTTGTCTTGTTCGGCGAGTTCGATCAGCTTCAGCTTTTGGATCTCGGCATTTTCGATGTCCCGCTTCTTGGCGACTTCTTGCTCCGCGATCTTCTTTTCGAGCTCGATTCGCTGGGTTTCGATGGCCTGACGAGTGACTTGCTCGGTCAGGGCGATCTTTTGCTGGGCTTCGATCTCGGCCTGCTTGGCCTCCTGGGCGCGCAGAGCTTGCACCTGGGCAATCTCGGCGGCTTGGGCGGCTTTGCGGGTCGTCACCTCGCGCTCTTGCTCCATCCGCGCGTATTCTTGCTCCCGGACGAGCTCCAGCGATTGCTTCTCGGCTTCCAGGTTCTTCAGCTGGATGGCGACTCGGGTGTTCTGCTCGATGTCGTTGCGCTCTTTGCGCTTGGCCTCGATGATCTCGGTCAGCTTCGCCAGACCTTGGGCATCGAAAGCATTTTGCGGATTGAGAAAGTCTTGGCTCGTTTGGTCGAGCGCCGTCAGCGAGACCGATTCCAGTTCAAGACCGTTCTTGAGAATGTCCTCAGAAACCGTGGTCTGGACCCTCTGGACGAATTCCACCCGCTTTTCGTGAAGCTCTTCCATCGACATCTCAGCCGCAACCGATCGAAGAGCATCGACGAACTTCCCTTCGACCAAGTCCTTGAGTTGCTCGGGTTGCATCGTCCGGGCGCCGAGGGTTTGGGCCGCGTCCGCGATGGCCTCTTCGGTGGGCTTGACCCGAACAAAGAACTCGGCCATCACATCAACCCGCATCCGGTCGCGAGTGATCAATCCGGCTTCATTGCTCCGGGCGATCCCGAGCCGCATGGTGTTCATGTTCACCTCGATCGTTTCCTGAATCACAGGAAGGATCACGGCGCCGCCATTCAGGACGACCTTTTGCCCCCCGAATCCGGTCCGAACAAAGGCTCGCTCCTTGCTTGCGCGCTTATAGAGCCGCGAGATGATGAGAAGGATGGTGGCGAGCGTGATCAGGATCACCGCCGCCGGGACCAAGTAGGCGAGCAATCTGCCCCCCTCACCGGTCAACTGTGCCAACAACAGATTTTCGGTATTCATTGATTTTCGCTTAACGAGTTCAGGTCTTCGAGCGTTGCGCCCATGACAAGATATTTAGGGCCTTGCCGTTCCAACAGAACGACTTCTTGCCCTCGAGTAAATTCGTCTCCACCTCGAAGGGGCTCGACGAGCACGTAGTGAGTTGCACCATGCTCATCGGTTAACTTGGCTTGGGCGGGCAAGCCCTTTCGGGCCGTTCCTTCGGCGATCACCGCGATGCGGGTCACCAAGCTTTCGGCCGAAATCACTTCCGTTTCCACCTTCAGATTCGCCCTTTTGGCGAGCTTCCCCGCCAGTCGGCCGGTTCCCAGGGCAATACCGGTTGCCGCCGCTAAGGCGATCCAGCCGGGCAAAAAGGCCCCTCTCATTTGATACGCCGCCATCTGAAGGCAATAACCTGCGACAAAGAAGCTCCCGCAGAACAGCGTCACATAGACGCTGAGAGGCATGGAAGACGCCCCTAAGAACTCCAAGGGCCCTTCCGCCGCGTCAGCTTCCAGATCCAGATCCGCCTCGGGGCCTGCAAAGGCGCCAAAGACCGAGCCCAAAACCACGAGAATCGAGAGCACACACAGCAAAACCAACGCCCAGATGAACGGGGCGTTGGCTTCGGCAGAAAAGAACTCGCGAATCAGCACGGCAGCGTCATAAAGCTTACGCTAAATTGCCGTGCGGGTTGCAACTTAGCGGGATCGGCGCCGCCGACTCAGGGATGCGAGCCCCAGCCCCAAGACCGCCAACGACATCGGTTCCGGCACGGGCTGCCGAGGGGTCCCGCCCGAGAAGTTCGGCCACCAGCTAAAGCCGTCCCAGCTGTTATTGGCCAGAACCCGGGTGTCGAAGCCCTCATTGGCAAAGGCCCAACCCGGATAGGCGTTTCCGGACCCATTGTAGTAGGCCCAGAAGCCGCCAGTAAACCAGCCCTCGACATAGCGATCGCTCGCTTTATCGAACCCATCGCCGTTGAAGTCATAACCGATCCCGAAGACCGCGGTGTAGCTCACGTTGGGCACGAGCTCGCGGTAGAGCTTTGGATCGGAGGCAAGAACAGCGTCGAACATATCCCTTCCGGTCTTCACTCCGTCCCAACGGAATCCGTAGACACGGATCTCATCCACTGGGCCGAGATTCCAGTCGATCACGAGGGCCGATTGGTTCGAACCCGATCCCACCCAGGTGGTGATATCGGAAAAGGTGAATGCGTGGCTAGCTGCGGGCAGCGCAACGAGTGCAATGAATAGGTTTTTCATGGTTTTTCTCCTTTAATGGGAAGGTTGCCGATGGGGCGAAGTCGCCCGTCTCGGGAAGTTGATTGGAAGGCCGGCAAGACTCGAGAAATGGCATCCACTTCTCCCCCGCCGCCTTCGATCTTGATGAAGCGGATCCAACGGAATCCCGATGGAGCCAGGTCAAAAGCTGTTCCCCCGCCCGAGCCCTGCAGTGAGGCGATGGCTTCGGCAAGGGTTTTGCCGGTCCAACCCGCGCGGGTCACGGTGGGCGGTATCGGCAGATGGAAGTTGCTACGGGGTCCCCAGGTGCGACTCAGTGGATTCCAACGATCGGCCTGCGTGGGAGCAAAACCATCGGCCCCTTGGTTCAGGCTGAGGGGGTAGGTGTACCAAGCCAAACCGTCGGGACTGATGCTGACGCGCATGGGTTCAAAGAAGTCTGGGCCGCCGGTCACCGTGACTTGATCAGCAAGCGTCGGGGCGGCAAACTGCTGGCTCAAGCCGACAAATCCATTCCCGAAGACGATAAAGTCTCGGCCGTAGGGATTCTTGGGGTCGTCCCGAACGGGTGGATCAAACTCCACTGTAATCTGCCCTCCAGTTGGGATGGTGGTGACGACCGGGAGTCCGGATGGCTCACTCCCAAAGGCACCAAAACCCAGACTCACGCGGATCCCCGCGCTGGCCGAGGTCGGGGGGCCCAACACCGAAAGTGGGTTGCTATAGAACCCGGCTCCTAACCCCGAGCTAGAGACGACCCGAGCGGGAAAGTTCGGACTGGCCCAAGCCCCCAGACAACAGAGAAACGAGAGGACCCCAAGGGCCACCCGTCGTCTGCCGCTCCGGCCCAAGGCCACTCCCTCGGCCCCCGCAGGCCGGGGGCCTCTGCCCCGGAGCGGCAGAATCCGCCCCCCCAATCTAGTCGAGATCATAATCTCCTTCCCCACCCGGAAGTCCACCCGTCACCGACGTCCCCCGGACCCGGCGAGCATGACCATCCGCCCAAACCGTGTTCGCGGAGCCGTGATGGCGAAAATGGACCGTCCCCGCCGCAAAGAGCGGATCAGACGGCGCTCTGAGGTAGTTGCAGGCCGCCACCGGATCTCCGAACCCGGCATCGGCAAAGGCCACTGTTCCGGACGGATCGGCTACCGCCCCAAGCGCCGCGGGCAAGACCCCGAGAAAGGGATCGCCGCCTAGATAGGTGGTGTTATAGGCATATCCGGTGGTCGGTCGTCCCCAACTCTCTCCCGAAAAGCTGGGGCAGCGGGTGAGTTGGCCGGTGCGCGTGTAGCGCCCCAAGAGTCCCAGTTGCCCACCATCGGCCCCGACGACGCTGACGAAATCCCAGGCGGTCTCGGTGGTGAAGTCGGAGGAATAGTAGAAGGCCGGAACGGCGACCTCATCGGAATCGCCGGCATAGAGATGGAACGCGAGCCCAAGTTGCTTGAGATTGCTCAGGCAGACCGTACTCTGTGCCGCCGACTTGGCTTGAGCGAAGACCGGCATAAGGATGCTGGCCAAGATCGCCACGATGGCGACGACTACGAGGAGTTCCACAAGGGTGAAACCCCGAACACGTTGAACAGATTGACGAATGGTATCCACAGGCAAATTCCCAGTTGGGGCCTTGTGGAGCTAAGAGAAGAAGGTCTGACCCTGGGTGAGGGTCAGGCGGTCTTCACCTATGCTCGTAGGCGGGACGACGATCAATTTTTCTTATGTGAGGTAGGCATTCGGGCTCGGGGCATTTCCCCACACCGTTGCGGCACAGCGCCGGATTCTCACCGGACTTTCCCTATCTTCAGAATTCCGCCACGACAGCGGAACCTCACTTTCTCATTCTAGATCAAGTCCCCGGAATCCTGCAACCTTCACCGGGCCGTAGACGTATTGTTAAGAGAACGTGGTGCCCGCAGGGGGAGCCAGTAGCCTGGCTGAGAGTTTCTCGATGCAAGAGAAAGACCCCTTGAACCTGATCTGGTTAGAACCAGCGGAGGAAATGCGGCAGTGGACGACGATCACCTCTACGAGCGTGAAACGGGTCGCTAGCCGAAACACAGCTGGCGACCCGTTCGCATTTCTGGAATCGAGATCGAACGCAACCATGAAGAAAGCTTTCACGCTCATCGAACTCCTCGTCGTCATCGCCATCATCGCGATCTTGGCCGCCATCCTCTTTCCCGTCTTCGCCCAGGCCAAAGAGAGCGCCAAGGGGACAACTGACCTCAGTAACGCCAGGCAGATCGGTCTCGCCATCAAGATGTATCTGGGCGACAACGACGACACCTATCCCATTTTCTATGCCTACAACAGTCGACCCGCGGCTGGCCAACCTGGCCACAAGGGGATCGAGGTCCCTCTGCTGAGTTACAGCAAGAACAAGGAGATCTTCAAGAGTCCCTTCGACCAAGGCGGCCCCTACACTGATCAAGACGTCCCCGGGGCGCGCACCTACCATGCCGCCTATGGCAGCAGCTACCTCTTCACCCGGTGCCTCTTCACGGTCGTCCCGGGCGAGAGTTCGGTCAATAACGATACGACGGCCTTCACCCGTGGATGGACGGTCACCGAAACCTCTCTGCAAGACCCCAGCAACTCGCGACTGATCCGGCTTGAGATGATGCCGTTCTTTAAGGGCGAATGCGACCGCTACGGATACGACTGCCCGACACCGTACAACTACTATCGTGCCTGGAGCCCGCGCGGAGGATCGGTGGTCATGAGCGACGGCTCTGCTCGGTTTGTCACCAGCGCCGGAGCCTTCGACCAACACGCCGTCCACCCCGAGGGCCACAAATCAGGAACGGTCAACCCCGCCAGCACCAGCGGCGCCCCGTATAACAC
>DDSL01000135.1 GCA_002343825.1 Chthonomonas sp. UBA2391 | reverse complement strand
CGGCTCCGACTGTCGCTGGTCATCGACGTGCGAATCGATGACGACGCCTCCGGGTTCATCATCGACTAGGGGGAGCACAGCTTGACGTTCGCGGGTCTGCGCGCCGGGGCAAGCGATCGGATGCCCACGGAGCCCGCCGCAGGCGGGCTCGGTGGCATCTGATCGAGGGCTTGGCCTCTGGGCCGGCGCGCCCCCCAATTCTGGTGGCCAGAAACCGCGCTCCTACCGGGAATCTGACGTGCCGCCGCCGGGTAGAATCTGAAAAGGCCATCTGCGAGCTACAACGGCGTTCTCCTAGGCCAGATCCCAAAAACCCTTTCCTTTCGAAGGAGAATCCGTTGGCGAAACAGGCAAAACTGGAGCTCGCGGCAAGCCCGGCCGATCTCGAGCGCTATTACCGTGAGATGCTGCTCATCCGGCACTTCGAGGAGAAGTGCAACCACGTATACCGGACGGGCAAAGCCGGTGGCTATCTCCATGTCTACATCGGCATGGAAGCAACCGCGGTCGGCTGGGTCGACGCGCTGAAGCTCGGCTGGGACTACGTCATCGCGGCGTACCGCATCCACGCTTTTCCGCTCTTGATGGGCACGGACCCGGTGGCCTGCATGGCGGAGATCATGGGCCGTAGCGGTGGCATGAGTCGCGGCAAAGGGGGTTCGATGCACCTCTACGACATCCCGAACGGCTTCTTCGGAGGCTGGGGCATCGTGGGCGGACACAACCCGCTCGGGGCTGGGCTCGCTTTCGCAGCCAAGTACCGGAAGGAAGACCGCGTGACCCTGTGCTTCCTGGGAGATGGTGCGGCCAACGCCGGAGTCTTCTTTGAAGCGCTCAACATGGCCGGACTTTGGGATCTCCCGGTGATCTTCATCATCGAGAACAACGAGTACGCGATGGGTACGGCGATCGAGCGCCACGCCGCCGACACCGAGCTTTGGAAGCGCGGTCTCCCCTTCGGCATCAAGAGCGAGCGGATGGATGGGATGGACGTTCTCAAGGTCCGCAAGAAGGCGAAAGAGATCGTCGACTGGGTTCGCAAAGAGCAGAAGCCGTACGTCGTCGAAGTCATGAACTACCGGTTCGCGGGACACGGCGCCGCGGACAACGACCAGACCCTGTATCGAGAGCTCAAGTCGGTGGACAAACAGAAGGAGACGCGCGATCCGATCCGCCTCCTCGAAGCGTACATGCGGGCCAACAAGGTCATGACCGACGAGAAGATGGAGGCCATCGACGCCGAAATCGCCGAGCAGGTCGACGAAATCTACGAGAAGGCCGATGCTTCCCCGCATCCCGAGCCTCATGAGGTTTACGACGACGTCTACACCGACATGTCCCCGGAGCGAGGTCACTGATGCCGACGACGATGACCTACCGAGAGGCGCTTCGCGCCGCCATCGTCCAAGAGATGGACCGAGATCCGGACGTGTTTCTGATGGGCGAGGATATCGGCAAGTACAAGGGCACGTTCCGCGTGACCGATGGCCTGTTCGAGAAGTACGCCGTCGATAAGAAGGACTGGCTCGTGCCGCCCTTCAACAAGAATCTACAAGACGGAATCGGACGACGCGTCGTGGACACGCCGATCACCGAGCCTGGTTTCACGGGGATCGCGATCGGTGCCGCGATGGTCGGCCTCCGGCCGATCATCGAGATGATGACGATGTCCTTTTCGATCTTGGCCCTCGACCAGATCATCAACCACGCGGCGAAGGTCCACTCGATGACCGGTGGCCAGGCGACGGTGCCGCTGGTCGTCCGTGGTCCGGGCGGCGCAGCCAACCAGCTCAGCGCGCAACACAGCCACTCTCTCGAAGGCTGGTATGCGCATTGCCCGGGTCTGAAGGTCGTCGCCCCCGTGACTCCGGAGGATGCGTTCGGCATGCTCAAGACGGCGGTTCGAGACAACAACCCGGTGATCTTCACCGAGAACCCGGGCCTGTACTCGATGAAGGGCGAGGTGAGCGACGATCCCGACTTTCTCGTTCCGTTCGGAAAGGCGCGGATCGCCCGCGAAGGCAAAGATCTATCGCTCATCGCCTACAGCCGCATGGTGAACGTTTCGCTCCTGGCGGCCGAACTCCTGGAGAAGGAAGGCATCGACGCCGAAGTTGTGGACGTACGCTCGCTTCTGCCGCTCGACACGGAGACGATCTTCCAGTCGGTTCGGAAGACGAACCGCGCGATCGTGGTGTATGAAGACTGGCGCAGCGGTGGCTTCGGAGCCGAGATTGCGGCCCGCATCGGCGAAGAGTGCTTCGATGATCTCGATGCACCCGTCGGTCGCGTCGGCGGCTTGAACGTGCCGATGCCGTATTCCCGCGTCCTTGAGCTTCAGTGCATCCCGAACGAGCAGGACGTGCTCGACTGCGTTCGCAAGATCGGCTGATCTCGACTTGAGGCTCAAAACAGTGGGCGGCTCGACCTTCCGGTCGAGCCGCCCATTTTGGATGGTGCGGCGATTAGAATCGAACGCCGACGAAGACGGCAAAGCCATTCAGCCGGCTCTCGCCGCTTCCGATGTACTTGCCTTCGACGAACATCGGGGTCGAGCCCTGATTGAAGTCGTAGCCGATGCCGAGCTGGTAGGCCAAGTCGGTGCCGCTACTCGTCTCCGTCGTGTTGACGCGGACCTTCGTGAACCCGACGCCGATACCGGCGATGTAGTACATGTTGTCCTTGCGACCGATGTAGTTCAGGAGTACCGGCGTGTTCCGGAAGTCTCCCTTCGTCAGATAGTCGATCGAGATGCTGTACGCGCTGGAATATCCGGGCGACTCACTGCTGAACTTGATGTTGCCGATTTTGTACTCGAGTCCAAACGAAAACCAGGTTCGGCCAGCGTCGCGAGCGTCCGAGTTCCCGGGCCAAAAAAGCCCGATCTTCGCACTGAGTCCGACCGGCTTGCTCTCTTGGGCGAGAGCCGTGCCTGCGGTCAAAGCGCCGACGGTCAGTAAGCTGGCAAGCAAAACGTTTCTCATCTTCCTTGAGCCTCCAATGTTGAGGTGCGTTGTCATGTTAGCATCTCGGGGGCACCTTCGTCCGGACGTCAGGACCGTGCCAAGGCAGCTAGTTTCACGGCGAAGTCCGGGAAACTGGTGGCGATCGCCTCTGCGCCGTCGATGTGAGTCTGGCCCTCGGCGATGAGTCCTGCGATGGCAAACGCCATTGCGAGGCGATGGTCGCCCTTCGCGTCGAGATGGGCGCTCAGGAGGGGAGTAGGCCCCTCGATCGCCATGCCGTCAGGAAAGGTTTCGACGCGGGCACCCATGGCCCGAAGCCCTTCAGCCATACACGCGATACGATCGGATTCTTTGACGCGAAGCTCCTCAGCGTCGCGAATCTCGCTGACGCCGTGAGCTTGAGTGGCAAGGACGGCCAAAACCGGGATCTCGTCGATCAGGCGAGGCACGAGCTCGCCTCTGATGTGAAACGGCCCGATGTGTGGAGGGGGCAGAACGAGCAGGTCGGCGATGGGCTCACCTTGCGTGGACCGTGGCTGGCGGTCGATCAGGATCCCGGCCTCGGCAAACACGTCCAGAATGCCAGTCCGCGTTGGATTGACGCCGACCTGGCGAAGCAGAATGTCGGAGCCAGGCACAAGCGCGGCGGCAACCAGAAAGAATGCGGCCGCCGAGATGTCTCCCGGCACCTGCCAAGACTGGGAGGCCACGGTCGAGCCGCCGGCGACGCCGACGGCAAGCGGCTGGTCGGGATCGCGGAGGAGCTCGAGGCCCGCTTGCGAGAGCATCCGCTCGGTGTGATCGCGTGAAAGGCTGGGTTCGATCACCCACGTTTCGCCTTCGGCGAGGAGGCCGGCGAGAAGCACCGCGGACTTGATCTGTGCGCTCGCAACCGGAGTGGTGTACCGGATTCCGGTCAGATTCGCCCCCTGGATCCTGAGCGGGGGCGTTTCGCCCTCGACCGTCGCTCCCATCTGGACAAGCGGGGTCGCGATGCGGCCCATCGGTCTCTTACTCAGTGAGGCGTCGCCGACGAGGGTCACGTCGAGGGAGCGGGAAGCAATGAGACCGGCGAGCAGGCGCATGGTGGTTCCACTGTTGCCGCAGTCGAGGACGTCGACCGGATTGACCCAAGCTGAGGGTTGGATCCGAACTTCGCGCTTGGAACGCCACTCAGCGTGGATGCCCATGGCTTCGAGGCAAGAAAGGGTCGAGAGGCAGTCTTCACCGCGGAGTGGATCAAGTACCGTCGACGCCCCTTGAGCGATCGCCGAGAGCATGAACGCACGGTGGGTGATCGACTTGTCCGAGGGGACGTGAAGCTCGCCCACGAGCGGCTTGGAGCGCTCGACCGTCAATCGCATCGCGCTTCATCCAGCCAGGCGTTGAGGCGCATACGCTCCCCGTTCGCGATCACGTCGCGGACCTCTTCGAGGGATTGGATTGCGCGGTCAATCTGGCCGCACACTTCGGAGGCGTTCATGGAAAGAATGGTGGTCCACAACTCGGGATTCCCGCCCGCCACCCGGGTCGCAGACCGCCAGCTCGGGCCTTCAAACGGTTGAGTTTGGGGGCTCGCGAGGCCGACAAGGATGTTTGCGAGGAGGTTCGGCAGATGGCTCGTGAGGGCCAGAATCGCATCATGCTCCTCGGCGGACATCGTGTAAGGATTTGCCCCGAGAGATTGAACAAAAGCGCGGACCTCGGCGATTCGTTCTGGCGCGACACCATCCGGCGTGAGCACCCAGGAGCAGCCGGCGAAGAGGTCTGGGTCCGCGGCGGCCGGACCCCGGCCCTCATTCCCGGCGATCGGATGGGAGCCCACAAACTGGGGCCGCCGTTC
>DDSL01000007.1 GCA_002343825.1 Chthonomonas sp. UBA2391 | reverse complement strand
AGGGTGGGCGGCGCAAAGCGACGGGGCCCCACCCTCGGGATTGGCCTCCGGACCGGGCGGCGACCCGGTGAATTCGGACGCCTGAATCCAATGGTTCTCTCCCAGGATCTCCCCTCCCGGGTACCGGCCCCAGACCTCCACAATCGGGACTTCAGGCAGGGCCTCCAGAAGACGAGGAATCAGTTCGGGGTCGGCGCACCGGGGGGAACTCGGCTCGCGAACGACCCCCAAAAGATCAGCCCCCAGGGCATGAATGGCCAGCGCTTGGTCAAAGTCGATGATGCCGCAGATCTTGACCCAGCTCACCAGCCCATGACCTCGCGGACTTTCGCCCCCGGGTCGGGGGAGGCGCAAAAGGCAGTCCCGATGAGTACGGCTTGAGCTCCGGCGGCGTGGACCGCGCGGACGTCGTCCGCCGTTTTCAATGCGCTCTCGCTGACGAGGGTTGCTCGTCCGCGCAGACTCGGCAAGAGACCAAGTCCGACAGAGACGCTGGTCTCAAAGCTTGTGAGATCTCGATTGTTGATCCCGAGTAGCTTGGCACCGACGCTTAAGCACCGCTCGGCTTCCTCTTCGGTGTGAGCCTCAAAGAGCACATCGAGTCCGATCTCGCGGGCTTCCCCCGAGAGGTGCCGGAGTTCATCGTCGCCAAGGCCATAGGCGATCAGCAAAATGGCGTCGGCCCCCATCACGCGGGCTTCGTAGAGGTGATAGCGGCTGGCCGTGAAGTCCTTGCGGAGGATCGGGAGCGATACGGCCTTGCGGACGGCGATGAGGTGGGCCGATTCTCCCTGAAAACGGTGGTCAGTTAGAACGCTCAGGCAGGTTGCCCCGGCCTTCTCGTAGGCCTTTGCGATCTCGACCGGGTCAAAGTCCTCGCGGATCAAGCCCTTGACTGGGCTGGCCTTTTTGACCTCGGCGATCAGGGCTGGGGCTGTAGCCGACTCGATGGCCCGCTGGAATCCGCGCGCCGGGGGGAGGTCGCGCGATTGCGCGACCAACTCTTCCAGAGGGACTGCTCGGCTCGTTTCGAGGAGTTCGAGGCGCTTTGCCGCGAAGATCTCATCCAGAACGTTCAACGGGAGGAAACCTCTTTCCACGCCTCAAGCTTTCGTCCGGCGTCCTCGCTGCGGATCGTCTCTCGGGCTCGCTCGGCGGCCGTCTTGAGGTCGGTTTCGAGTCCAGCCAAGACCAGGCAGCAAGCGGCATTGGGCACCAGGGCCTCGCTGGCCGCAGGACTGTCCCCGGTCAGGGCTGCCCGGAGAATCGCGGCGTTGTCTTGCAGGCTGGATCCCGGAGCCAAATCGACGGTTCCCTTGATGCCGAAGTCAGCCGGTTCGAGTTCACCCATCGAGACTTCGCTCCCTTTCACCTCGGCGACAATCGTGGGCGCATTCGGGCTGACTTCGTCCAGGCCGTCCTTTCCGCAGACGACCCAGGCGCGTTCGGTCCCGAGCTCGGCCAGGGCCTCGGCGACTGGCGAAACCAGGGCCGGATCATAAACTCCCAAGAGTTGGCGCTTGGCCCCGGCGGGGTTCGCCAGCGGGCCGAGCAAATTGAAAACGGTCCGTACTCCGAGCGACTTTCTCACCGCCGCGACGACCCGAAGGCCGGGGTGGAAAGACGGCGCGAAGAGGAAGCTGATGCCCGCCTCTCGCAGCTCGCGGGTCGCTTCGGCCGGAGTCGTCGCGAGACTGATTCCGAGGGCCTCAAGGACGTCCGCACTGCCACAAGCGCTCGTCACGGCCCGGTTGCCATGCTTGGCGATCGTAGCTCCCGCTGCGGCAGCGAGGATCGCGGCCCCAGTCGAAAGGTTCCAACTGGGCGCCCCGCCCCCGGTTCCGCAACTGTCCACGACGTTGGCAGGGACATCAGGGATCACAACGCCTCGACGACGAATCACCGCCGCAAACCCGGCGATTTCGGTTGGGGTCGCACCGCGTACCCGGAGCGCCATCAAGGCCCCCGCGATCCATGGTTCGGGTTGCTCGCCGCCGAGGATTAAGTCCATCATTTGCTCGGCGCAGGCACGGTCGAGCTGCTCTCCTCGGGCCAAGGCCTCCATCAATTCAATCGCTTGCATTCGAAAATGTAGTTTACTCGGGCCGATTACCGACCGAGGATTCGAGTAAGATCTAGTTGCAGGATGAATGCCGACTTCACTCCCATATTGGTCTTGGTAGGCGTAGCCGCCCTGATCTGCACCGCGATGGTCACCCTCAGCTGGGTGCTGGGTCCAAAGAAGATCACTCCCTGGAAGCAGGCGCCCTACGAGTGCGGCGTGGCTCCCGTCGGTGATGCCCGAGAGCGATTCCCGATCAAGTTCTATCTGGTCGCAATGCTCTTCATCCTGTTCGATATCGAAGTCGTCTTTCTCTGGAGTTGGATTAGCGTCTTCCGAGATGCTTCGCTTGACTTCCAAATCTTCAGCTTCTGGGCGATCATGATCTACATGGCGCTCTGGATCCTAGGCGACGCCTATGTGCTCCGCGTGAACGCGATCGATTGGGACGACGCGGTCTCGCTGGATCCCGCCAAGCTGGTCGATGAGGCCGATGTCCCGGTTCAAACCGTGACCGCGCTCCAGCCCGTGGCCAAGGGAGCGGCGCAGTAATGGCAGTTTTGGAATGGCCCGAAGTCGCGGCCCTCAAGGGCCGCTTTGGCGATGCGATCCTCAGCGTCAAGGACCGTATCGGCGAGCTCTACGTTTGCGTCTCTCGCGAGAAGCTGGTGGAGGTTGTCGAGTTCCTCAAGAACGACTCCGAACTTCGCTACGACTACTTCAGCGAGTGCGTCGGGGCAGACTACTCCCGATGGGAGCACGAACGCGATTTTTCCGAGCGATTTGAGGTCGTCTATAACCTCATGTCGACGCGCTCTTGGCATCGGATCTTCCTCAAGGTTGGGGTCGATGACGGTCAAACCATTCCGACTCTCAAGCATCTCTTCCTCGGAGCGGAGTACCCCGAACGAGAGGTTAACGACCTCTTCGGAATCCACTTTGCCGGTAACGAGCAAGAGGGCCGGTTCCTCTTGCCCGACGATTGGGTCGGATACCCTCTCCGCAAGGAATATCCGCTCGGGGGCGAGGACGTGCTCTTCGACCAGAACACCTACGGACCCGCCGTCGAGGACATCATGATGCCCCACGCCGGTGAGAGCTTCGAAGGCAAGACAGGAAGCGAAGACATTTCGGGCCGGTAAGGCTTAGAGCGTTCTGCAGATCTGCCGTGTGATATCGATAAACCGATCGATGTCCTCTTCGGTGACGCTCAGATTCGGCCGAGTTCGAATGCTCAGATAGCCCGCCCCTAGAACGAGCATCTGGTGTTCTTCGAGCGCCTTTTGCACGTATTGAGCCTTGAGGGCCGGGGTCCTGAATTGGAATCCTTGGTAGAGCCCGATCCCGCGAATGTTTTGGACCAGATTCGGGAAGTCCTCGGCGAGCTGAAGCAGCCCATCACGGAGCCGCGCACCCTTGGTGATAGCCTTCTTGATCAGCCCTTCGCGGCGGACGATCTCGAACTCCTGCAGAACTCGGACCATATCGGCCAGGGTGCCGCCCCAGGTGCTATCCAAAACTCCGACTTCTTCGAGTGGTTCCAGCATGTAGACCACTCCCGTCCCAAACTTTTTGCCTGTCGCAACCGCGATCGGCGGATGAGGAAGATCGAACTGGTCGATCGCAAACATTGTCCCGAGGGTTCCTCCGGCAGTTTGGACCTCGTCGAACCCGAGAAGGATGCCGTGGCGGTGGCAGATTTCGCTGAGTCCTCGGAAGAATTCTGGTTCGGCGCAACGCTGTCCACCCGCCCCCTGGATCGGCTCGACCACGATGCCGACGATCTCTTCCGCCATCTGACTGGCCACGGCCTCCACCATCCGCAGCGCATCCTCGGTGATCCGGCGCTTTTCTTCGGGGGTGTGCTTGCTTCCGACGCTCGGGAAGGGAAGCTTGATATTCCCGGTTCCGGCGAGACCTTGGAAGTCCTTGGTCGCGACTTCGTCGATCGTCTGGGTGACCCCAAGCGCAAAGACGGTTCGTCCATGAAATGCTTTTTCGAAGTAGATGAATCGCGCATTCCGCGGGGTTTTGCCCTCTTTCGCGCGGTTACTGTTGAAGCGCGAGATCATGTACTTCATCATGTTCTCGACCGCTTCGGCCCCCGAATTGACGGCATAAACCTCGAGGCTCAGACCCCTCATGCAAGCGGGAGCATGGTCCACCAAGAATCGGTAAAAGTTCAAGCACTCCGGTGTCAAGAAGTCGGGATTCGCGGTCTTGTTGTTGGCGGCGATGCTGAGCCGGCGGAGGTAGTCCGGTTCAAAGAGGCCCGGATGGTTGTGGCCGATCAGCTTGGACCCATAGTATCCGGCCCAGTCGAAGAGCCTTTGGCCATCGACGGTGGCAAGATACATCCCTTCACAGCGCTCCAGGTCGAGGGCGAAGGGATAGGGTTCGAAAACCACATACTTCCGCATCTCGTCCAGCATTTCGGCCGAGCGAGGCCCAGGGAACACCATCGGAGCAGTGGGGGAAATCACGTGAGTGAGTGTACCCGATCCCCCGGTTGACTTGCGTAAAAGGGATAAGATTAAGGATGATAAATTAACGAAAGGAGATCGTTCTCAAGAGTGAGATCAACCGTGGCTCAGCTCGGTCCGAATCGCCAAAATCAGTGCTTGGTGGGTTTCGGGGCGGAAGAGATAGGGCTCCATCGCCGCCCCCTCTGGCATGATGTTCCAGACCGGCGAATTTGCCTGCTCTTCTTCTAAGAAACGTGGAAAGACGTGCCAATGGAGGTGGTGACACACGTTTCCCAGACTTTCTAGGTTGACTTTGTGCGGACGCACCACCCGTCGGACCGCCCGGGAGAGCCGCGTGAGGTCGTGCAAAAATTGCCGACAGAAGAGGGGCTCGAGGTCATCCACCTCGGTCGCTGGCTCGCTGCACAGGAGCAGCGAATAGCCCACAAAGAATTGGTGCGGACCCAGTACGGCGAAGCCACTCTCCATCTCCGCGATCATGCGAGGATGTTCTCCCGCGCGGCAGGCGGCGATTTGTTCGCAGATATCGCAGTCGGGTTGGTGTTGGGCCATTCACCGATCATATCCGGTCGGGTATCCCCTTGCCAGCATGACGTTTGCAGAAGCGGTCGCGATGATCGATAGTTGCCAGGGCCGGGGGTGGCGGCTCGACTTGGACCGGATGCATGCCCTTTTGGGTCTGGCCGAGCTTCAGACCAGCGTGGGCCCCGACTCCCCCAAGTTTCTCCACGTCGCCGGGACCAATGGAAAGGGAAGTGTGACCGCGACGCTGCAGAGCCTTCTGACCGCTCAAGGTCACCTTGCCGGGGGATACTTCAGCCCCTACGTCTATCGGATCACGGAGAGAATTCAGCTCGGGAACCGGGAAATCACTGAAGAGGACTTTGCGCTTGCGGTTGAGAGTCTTTTGCCGGCCGCGCGAGCGATGGAGAAAACCCCGCTCGAAGGACCGACCGAGTTCGAGTTCAAGACCGCGATGGGCTTTTGGTACTGGGCCGAGAGAGGTGCGGATTGGGTCGCGCTCGAAGTGGGCCTGGGAGGACGGCTTGATGCCACCAACGTCGTCCGTCCGCGGGCCTGCTCGATCGTGAGCATCGGGTGGGACCACATGGCGATTCTGGGAGATACGCTCGGCAAGATCGCAGCTGAAAAAGCAGGGATCCTCAAGCCAGGAGTCCCCGCCGTAGTGGGCCGAGTCGATCCTGAGGCCGAGGAGAGCATCCGCCGAATTGCAGGGGAAGTTGGGGCCCCACTCTACTTCCTTGGGCGAGAATTACAGTACCAAACCGATGGAATCACTTTTGAGATTGAGATCGGCGAAAGTTCTTTCAAGGGGCTCAAACCTAAACTCAAGGGGGGTAAACAAATGGAAAACGCTGCCGTCGCGGTCGCAACCGCCTGGCTCGGTGGGGCCCTCGCTGACCCAAGTCAGATCCAAGCTGGGCTCGACCGGACCAGGATCCCCGGCCGGTTTGAACAGCGCATTCTCGGCTCGGTTCCGATCATCCTGGACGGGGCTCACAACATCGATTCGGCCGAGGTCCTCCGCGAAACCCTCGCCGCCGAGGGGATCGAAAAGGTGGTTCTCATCACGAACATGCTGGAAGGGCACGAGATCGAGCCGTTCTACCGCTCGCTTCGCGAAGGGGTAGAACGAGTCGTGGTCTCCCCGATCGATTTCTATCGGGCTCGGGACCCCCATCAGACAGCCGAGTCCCTCGCTCAGCTTAGCTTCCATGCCGAAGCGACCCAAGATCCTGGAGACGCCCTCGACCGGGGGCTACGCCACGCAGAGGCCCTGGGAGTGCCTCTACTGGTTACGGGGAGCTTCTACTTAGTGGGAGAGATGGGTCGGCGTCTGACTCAGAAAGGGGCGTCCGAGCCGGGCGAAGCCACAGCGTAAAGAGCCGCATTCCTTCTTCCAGTCGCTCTTCCATCGGGACCCCGCAAGTCTGGAGCAGATGGACCATGCCGATGTTGTCGGGGCGCACATAGGCGAGCAACGCGCTGACCCGCGTCTGCTGGGCGTGTTCGATCAACGACCGCAGGAGCTGCCGACCGAGGCCACGATTCTGCCAATCGTCGAGGACTGCCATCGCCAACTCGGCCGTGTTGTTGGCCTCGTTGACGTAGTATCGCGCGGTTGCGAGCATCGTCTCGGCCTCGCCTTCTTGGAGCACGGCAACCATTGCCATATGGCTCTTGTAGTCCGGATTGACCAAGTCGCGAACTGTTCCGGCCGTCAGCGTCCGGACCATCCGGTTAAATCTGCGCTGGACGCTCTCGGGGCTCAGCGAATAGAAGTGACGGCGCAGCAGTTGGTCGTCGGTTGGGCGGATCGGGCGAAGGAGGATCGCTTTTCCGTCCTTTGATTCGACCTCGCGGACCCTCTCGTGGGGATATTCGGGTTGGACGCTAGGTTGCTCGGCCGGGATAAGGCCGATCTCTTTGGCTTCGGCCAAGAGTTGATCTCGGAAGTCGGGATGAGCGATCCGGATGAGCGAGAGAGCCCGTTCCCGGATCGACTTTCCGTGGAGGTAGGCCACGCCAAACTCGGTGACGACATAATGCACGTCTCCTCGAGAGGTCACCACTCCGGCGCCGGGGGCAACGCGGACCACGATGCGGCTCAGGGTGCCGCCCTTGGCCGTGCTTGGGAGGGCGATGATTGGCTTCCCACCCTTACTCCGGCTGGCCCCTCGGATGAAGTCGACTTGGCCGCCAATTCCGCTGTAGGGTTTGTGACCGATCGAGTCGCTCACGACCTGCCCAGTCAGGTCGACCTCCAGAGCTCCGTTGATGGCGATCATGCGGTCGTTCTGAGCGATGACGAAGGGGTCGTTGACGTATTCGGTCGGGGCGAAGTGGAAGAACGGGTTGTTGTCGATCGTCTCGTAGCAAGCCCGGGTGCCGATGCAGAAGGTGGAGATCACCCGGTTCGGGTGGAGGCTCTTTTTTCGGCAATTGATGTTGCCCCGTCGGATGGCTTCCACCAGGGCGTCGCTGAACATTTCGGTATGCACGCCGAGGTCTTGCTTGTCGACAAGGGCGTTGAGGACCGCGCTCGGGATCTTGCCGATCCCGGTTTGGAGGGTATCGCCATCGTCGATGAGCCGGGCGATATGTTGCCCGATCGCCTCGCTGATCTCGTCGATCTCTCCGGCCACGTGTTCCAACATGGGGGTCTCGGTGGGTACAAAGGCATCAATCTCGCTGATGTGCAGAAACCCCTCGCCGAGGGTCCGAGGCATGTTGGGGTTGACCTCAGCGATGATGTGCTTGGCGCTTTTGCAAGCAGCAAGTCCGATGTCCACGCTGATCCCGAGGCTGCAGAATCCGTGCTCGTCGGGAGGGCTCACCGTGACGAGGGCGATATCCAGCGGGCATTGGCCCGACTTAAAGAGAGCTGGGATCTCACTCAGAAAGATGGGCACGTAGTCGGCCCGGCCCTCTTGGACGGCGGCTCGAGTATTGGCTCCCACAAAGAATCCGGTGTGGTGAAAGCTCTCGGCGAGACCCGCGGCGACATGCGGAGTTTCGCCGAAGACGATCAGGTGGATGATCTCCACCCCGCTCAGCTCATGACGACGCTCGGTGAGGGCTCGGCAGAGGGTGATCGGCTGGCCGCAGTTGGAGCCGATGTAGACGCGGTCCCCGCTCCGAACCGCTCGAACCGCTTCTTGGGCGGTGAGTGTGCGGGCCTTGAATTCAGCAAGAACGCGTTCGGTGATCATTTGGGGTGAAAGGCTACTTGATCTGGGCTTCGATGATGACGTCCCGAATCTCGGGGCGGAGCTTCAGCAGGTGGACGATGTGTTCCACTTCGGTCTTGGCGTCGGCGGAGGTCCCGGGGAGGGATTTGATGACTCCGCGGACGTACACCACTCCGTGAGAGACGCGCAAATCGGCGAGGGTGATGTCGAGTTGTCGTTTATTGAACTCTCGGCGCACGATTTTGTTGGCTTCTATATCTTTGGGATCCGACATGATGTGCCTCCCGTAACTCAACTTTCTGAGTTGGGCCCCCGGATTCCTGCGTTCGGTATCCTCTTGAGCCGTATGAGCGGTTCCAAGCTTCCTGGGCGTCCGGCTTATTGGTCGGTGGGTTGTGGAGTGGCGCTCTTGCTCTTTGCTCTGATGGCGAGCAAGGACTTTGCGGCCGGTAACCTGGAGCGGGCCTACGCGCTTTCGGTGGTTGCCGCGGCCCTGCTCATGGGTGTGATGTACTTCGGCGCCCAAGCCTTTGGACCCGAGTAAGGTCAACCGATTCGCCCCGTCCAAGGTCTCGCCCCCTCCCATCCCGGTGACCACCTTCGCCCCGAAGGCTCCTTCTCCAAAAAAAGAAACTGGCCGGATCCCTTTGGGAGTCCGGCCAGTTGGTTTTGTCTTTGCCGAAGGTCGGCTTAGTTGTTGGTTTCGGCGGCGGCGGCGTTCATTCCGCTGGACATCGAACCCTTCTTGCTGGCGATGAATGCGCCAATGAGGAAGAGGACCGAGACCCCGGTGATGATCGCTCGAGTTTGATCCGACATCGGTTGAATGATCGTCGGTGCGAGCAGCAGCGCGACGAGGTTCATGACCTTGATGAGCGGGTTCAGAGCCGGACCAGCCGTATCCTTGAACGGGTCGCCGACGGTGTCGCAGACGACGGCCGCCTTGTGAGCGTCCGTGCCCTTTCCACCGTGCATTCCGTCTTCGATCAGCTTCTTGGCGTTGTCCCACATCCCGCCCGAGTTGGCGAGCAGAACGGCCATCAGCTGACCCGAAAGGATCGTACCGGCGAGGAATCCGCCGAGCGCCTGGGCACCGACGAGGTTGAACTCCGCACCACCGACGAACTCGTTCGGCTTGCCGATCGAGAAGCCGAAGGCCACTGCGACGGGCAGGAAGATCGCGAGGATCCCGGGGCCGAGAAGTTCCTTTTGGGCCGCAGACGTCACGATGGCGACGCATCGACCGTAGTCGGGCTTGCTCGTACCGGCCATGATTCCAGCATCTTCTCGGAACTGGCGTCGGACTTCGTTGATCAGTGCGAAGGCAGCGCGGCCGACGGCGTTGATCGAGAAGGCGGAGAAGAGGAACGGAGCCGCACCACCAATCAGCAGGCCAAGGAAGATCTCAGGGACTTCCAGGCGCATACCGAGTTCGGTCAGCTTTGCCTCTTCGACGTAGCTGTGGAACAAGGCAACAGCGGCGACGACGGCGGTGGCGATGGCAAAGCCCTTGGTCAGAGCCTTGGTCGTGTTACCAGCCGCATCGAGCAGTTGGACGGCGCGGGCGCCATCGGCATTGTTGTGGCCAGCTCCCGACATCTCGAAGACGCCCTGGGCGTTGTCCGAGATCGGGCCAAAGGTGTCCATCGCAAGGATGTATCCCGTGGTGGTGAGCAGTCCGAGACCGACGAGGGCGATTCCGTAGAAGCTCAGCAGGTATCCGCCGTAGGCTTCGGGCGGGAAGATCAGCAGCGGCGTGAAGAGCGCGAGGACGATCGCAAGGACCGACATGACGCTTGATTCGAGGCCGTAGCTGAAGCCCTGAATGATCATCGGGGCCGGACCGGCGGTGGCGACGTCGGCGACTTCGCGCACTGGCTTCTTCTTGAAGCTCACGTAGTGGTCGGTGAGCATCTCGAAGAAGACGGCCATGACCAGACCGAAGGCGATACAGAGCAAGAAGCGCCACCATTCCGCCTTATAGAACTTCAGGCTGGCGGCTTCCATGCGCTCGGCCGTGGGGGCCTGGGCGTTTTGGGGGTCCGTCTTGGCGGCGTCCATGGCCTTCTTGACCGTGGCCGCATCTTCTTTGTAGTAGCTCAGCTGCCAAGCCAATTGGTTGATCGGCTTGTTGATGTCGACGTTTTGGTAGCCCATCGCGAGCTTGCCATTTTTATCCGCGAGGAGGATGGCAGGCTTGTCTTGCCCCGGCACGATCGTGACCTTGAGCGAGTTGTTTTGGGCCGTTGCGTTCTTGATGAGCTTTTCGAGTCGATCCTTTTCGATCGGTCCGAAGAAGCTCTTGTTGACCTGCTCTTGCGGCTTTTCGGGGCCGGAGGCAGGCGGGGTGTTGCGAACTTCGATCTCCCAAACCCGGAGCTTAGGAGCGACATCCTTCAAGAAGTCTCGAACGGAGATGTACTGCTGCTCTTGGTTGGGTTGGGTGGCGTCTTCCGGCGGAACGACGAGGGTGTAGTTCAGAACAGGATTCTTGGAATCCGAGAGCGAGACCGGGGCGAATCCGGCCAAGGAGCGCGGGTTCGCAGGGCGCTGATCGAGAGGTTGGCGCAGAAGGCCGCTGAGTTGGAATTCTTGCTCTTGCTTATCAAGCCCAAGTTCCTTGATCACGGCGCTCTTGCGCATGTCGGCCGGTTCGACCTTGGCCAGATCGGCTTCGGTGACTTCGGCAACCGGCTTCTTGGCCTTTTCGGCGGCCGCGAGTCGTTGCTCCTTCTTGACTAGGTCGAAGACCTCTTGTTGTCGTTCGGCTTGGCTTTGAAGGTTGGCGGCTCGGATTTCCGTCCCAGCCTGACCACCCATCAGGAGGTAGGCCACGGCGGCGGTGCCTACCAGGGCGATGAAAGCGGATCGATAGAAGCCGCTTCGAATGGGGGTCAGCGGGTCGGAGTTCAGGTCGTCCGATCCCTTGACAGTGTAGATACCGATCAGAGAAGCCAGGATGCCAACACCTCGAGCAAGGAGCGCGAAGATGATGAGCTTCATCCAGGTCGACTGGTCGAAAATTGCGGAAGTCGCGGCACCAAGAACGATGGCGGCGACGAGGGTGACTTCGTACGATTCGAAGACGTCGGCGGCCATACCGGCGCAGTCTCCGACGTTATCTCCAACGTTGTCGGCGATCGTGGCGGGGTTGCGCGGGTCATCCTCGGGGATACCAGCTTCAACCTTACCAACGAGGTCTGCTCCGACGTCAGCGGCCTTGGTATAGATCCCACCGCCAACCCGCATAAAGAGGGCGGCGAGCGATCCACCGAAGCCAAATCCGACCAGCAACTTCATGGCGTCCGATCCGGCCAGGAGGAAGATGGCGGTGGCCCCGATGAGGCCCATACCGACGGTCACGAGTCCCGCAACGGCGCCCGAGCGGAACGCAGTCTCCAGAGACCGGCCATAGCTCGTCAGTGCGGCGTTCGCGGTTCGGGTGTTGCCCTTGACCGCCATTCGCATCCCGGCATAACCGGCAATGTAGGAGGCAGCCACGCCGCCGATAAAGCTGACGGCGACGAAGATCGAGAGCGTCGTTCCGTAGCTGCGGAAGTACATCGCGATGAGAAGACCGGCGATCAGCAGGACGAAGGGAAGCATCGCCGTGATCTGCTTGCGCAGATAGGCCATAGCTCCGGCTTCGATCGCGTCGCCAACTTCCTGCATCTTCTCGTCGCCGCTGGAGAGCTTTTTCAAGCCCGAGCTGAGTCCGATAGCGCCAACGATGGCGATAAGACCGGCAGCAAGCGAGATGTAGAGGAAGATCTTGTCTTGATCAGTGAAAACCAGGCGGACATTCTCCCCGCCGGCGGCCATGGCCACGCCTGATAAGGCGGCCAAAAAGGCCCCGAGCAAGACACGCATCATCATCCCGACGCGCCCTGCCCGTTGTTCTGGTTGTTTCGTCATCCTAGACATATGGGGTGCACCAAAATTCCTTGCTCTCGAAAAACCCCTAAAGGCTCGAAGAGCAATAATTCGGCGAGATATTACCCGAACGGCTCGTTTGAACCCAGAAAAAAGGGGCGCGATCCCCGTCGGGATGCGCCCCAGAGAAGCGGCCGAATCGTCACCCTCATTCGGATTCAGGCCGGTTTTGTCTCGATGGTCTCGGTTTTAGCGTCCACTTTGGCCAGATCTTTTTGGATCATTTCGGCCTTGAGTCGTGGGACTCCGGACATCAAGGTGCAGGGAAGCTGTTGCAGGATCTCCTTCACTTGGTTGCGGTTAAGCGCGAGAAGGTGCTGGAGAGCCTGAATCAATTGTTCGTTCTTGGTTCCGCTGGCGGTCAGCACCAAGTCGTACTTTTTATCGTCTTGCTTAAAGCTGTAGTGATGGGCCGCAGCACAGGCTTCGCCGGTCGTTGCGATGGGAATTTCTCGGTCGCAGCTTTCGCAGATCAATCCAACCGACTTTTCGGAATAGTAGTTCAGCGTATTGCAGAAGCCGCACCGAACTTGAGCGACCTTCAGAACCGTGCCCTGCACGATAGGCATCAAGCGGTGGCACTCTCGGCAGGTTTCGTCATCTTCCGGTACGGCCGCAAAGATATTTTTGGCGTGGCAGTAGGGACAGGAGATCGTCGCTCCTACCGGAACCTTTTTGAGTTCGGAATACTCTCTTCCGGCGTAACCGATCGCGGCAACTCCGCCGAGCACTAGGAGAACTCCAAGATAGAGAAGCAACCCCTGGTAGTAGATCATCAAGCCACCCAGAACCAGCGCCACCAGACCGCCGACTCCAAACTCCAACACGTGTTCTCCGTGCTGCTCAATCAGATCCGAACTTCGTTCTACTCTCGACATGCACTCTTCTCCACGACCCTGTGTTGACTGTGCGTCCCCCTCATTCTATCAGCAAAGACGAAAGATGCCAAGCACAATTTTGGGTTCAACCAAAAAAAGTTTCGGCAAGCCGGAACGCTAGGCAGAGATTCCGGCTGCCGAATCCTTGGATTAGTAATGAAGTTCCTCGATCAGGACCTTGCCTCGGAAAACCCAATAGATCCCGATGGTGTAGGCGATCACGAACGGCATACCGCAGATCGCGATCGTCGTCATGATAGTCAACGTCGCTTGTGAGCTCGCGGCATTGTAGATCGTCAGGCTGTTGATATTGGCGATATCGGGCACGATGTTGGGGAAGATCCCCAGCCCAAACAGGGCCATCAAGGCCGCAATCGAGCCCGAGCTACTGGCGAAGGCCAGCAGGAACCGCCCATTGTGGACCTCCCGTGGAATATTGGCGATGATCAGCGCGCCCACAATAGGAATCGCGATGAGCCACGGCTTGTTGGCAAAGCTCAAGGCCATCTGCGGAGCAAAGAAGAAAGTCGCCACCGAGAGCAAGAGGAACATCACGCAGAAGGCTCCGATGCCCTGCTTCATCCAGGCTTTCGTCTTGTCCAGCAGCTCGCCCTCAACCTTGAGAGAGAGGTAGATCGCGCCATGCATGTAGAACATGGCGACCGTCGTCAAGCCCAGAACCAAAGCCAGAGGATTGAGGAGATTGAAGAAACCGCCCGTGTACTCTCGGTCGGCTCCGATGGGGATCCCGACGACGATGTTGCCAAGGGCGACCCCGAGGAGCAAGGCGATGACAAAGCTGGAAACGCAGAAGGCCGTATCCCAGAACTGTCGCCATTTGCGGCCCTCTTCGCGGCTACGGAACTCGATCGCCACAGCCCGGAAGATCAGGGCCGAAAGAAGAAGGTAGAGGGCGAGATAGAACCCGCTGAACACCGTGGCGTAGACGTGGGGAAAGGCGGCAAACAGCGCCCCCCCGCCCACCACTAGCCAAACTTCATTGCCATCCCACACCGGGCCGATAGCGTTAAGCATGATCCGGCGCTGCATGTCGTCCTTGGTCCGGAGCAAGAGCATGCCCGTACCCAGGTCGAAACCGTCGAGGATGGCGTAGCCGGTCAGCAGAACGCCGACAAGCAAGAACCACAAGATGTTGAGGTCTAGAGGGTAATTCATTGTGCGATCCCCTTCGACAGGAGCGGAACCTCTTCCGAAACCTTGTCGATTTGGTCAGGCCCAGCCTGAATCCGCTTGTTCAAGAGGTAGATGAACAAGGCGAGGAGGCCGAGGTACATCGAGACGATCAAGATCAAGGAGGTGAGGATCTCTCCCGCGCTGACGCTGGGGGAGAGGGCATCCTTGGTCCTCAAGAGACCGAAGACGATCCACGGTTGCCGGCCCACCTCGGCGGCCATCCAGCCGGACTGATTGGCCAGTTGTGGGAAGACGACCGCGATCACGAGGATCTTAAGGAGCCCTGGGCTTTCCCAGAGTTTGCCCCGTGCCATTTGGATTCCCGTTGCGACGACGATCGCGGCCATGGCAAAGCCCAAGGCGACCATCAGGTGATAAGCCTGGAAGGTCATGTTCACCGGAGGACGGTCTTCGATGGCGAACTCGTCGAGGCCTTTGATGACAGTGCTACTCGAACCCGACAGCAGGGTGCTGCCGAATCCTGGAACCGGAATTTTGAGGCCGGTCACCTGGCCAGTGCTAGCGTTGACCCAACCGAAGGCATAGAGGTCCATCGGGCCGGTTTGATAGTGGCCTTCCAGGGCCGCCATCTTGCTCGGCTGATTCTTGGCGACGCCGACCGCGCTTTGGTGACCCAAGAAGATTTGGAGAAAGCTGGCCAAGAGAGCGATCGCGAAACCGAGTTTCATCGAGAACTTCGCAAAATCCAGATGGCGATTCTTCAGGATGTAAAAAGCGCTGATGCTCATGACGAGGAACGCCCCCGTCATCCATGCACCGACGACGGTGTGGGTCAGTCGGTCCACCGTGGAAGGATTCAGGACCATGGCCCAGAAGTCCGTGATTTCGGCTCGCTCGTTGATGCCCGATCCGACGATCTTGTAGCCCGCCGGGGTCTGCATCCACGAGTTGGCGACGATGATCCAGATCGCGCTGAAGTGCGCCCCGAGAGCCACGAGGCACGTCGATACGAAGTGGGTGCGCTTGCTGACGCGGTCCCAACCAAAAACCAACAAGGCCAAGAAACCGCTCTCAAGGAAGAACGCAAAGACTCCCTCGGCAGCCAGAGCGCTGCCAAAGATGTCGCCGGTATAGCGCGAATACTTCGACCAGTTGGTGCCAAATTGGAATTCCAGTACGATTCCTGAGGCGACCCCGATCGCAAAGACGAGGGCAAAGACCTTGACCCAGAACTTGGCTGTGTTCTTATAGAACTGGTCGCCGGTCCGAAGGTAGTACCACTCGAAGAGGACCAGCATGAGTCCGAGACCGATGCTGATCGGGGGGAAGATGTAGTGAAATGCTGACGTCGCCGCAAACTGGACGCGGCTTAGGATTTCTGCATTCATGTGATGTCCATGTCTCCTAATTTGAGAATTTGGACATCCTTTTCAAAATTCCTTCAGTTGAATCAACACATAAATGTAAGAAAAGATTTTTGTGTTTAGCGTCGCAATTCCGGCAAAGTTCCGTCTGGCGGAAGGGGCACGTTCACGTTCGGATCACGCCCTGTTGGGTCCCGAGCCGGGATCAAGAGGTAGGTGCCATCCCCCTGATCAAAGGCTGTGAATCCGTAGCGATTACCCAGGTCGGCGAGGATGTACTCCAACTTCTCATCAAAGTAATCCATCTCGACAGTGGGGTCAGCGAGACCCGGCGCCATTTCAAATCTGCGTTGGGTCTCGCGGTTGAGAATGGCAAGGGCTTGGCTGAGCGAAACATCGCGAAGTCGGAGGGTAATCGCGCTCGTCGGAGCCGGGACCGGGGCCGGTTCGGGGGCTGGATCGGCAGTCGCAGTCGGAGGATCGACCGGCGGAGCGGGCTCGGGTTGCAGATCTCGAGCGGCAAAGGGAGAATTAGTGGGACCCGCGACGACCTGCGGAGTCGATTCTTCCGTCTCAACCCTCGCCGGGGCCGGCCGCAGCGCGACCCAACTGGCCAGAACGGCGGCCGCCAATGCGACTGACCCTAGGCCGAAGACGGCTTGCCGGGCTGAAAATCCCGACGGCGGGGTCGCTCGAACCGGACGGTAAGGCGGGATTGCGCTCCCTTCGTCTGCTTTGGCCTCTCGTAGACTGCGGACCATGTTCATCCGGCGGAGGAGCTCGCCGCGATATTCCGGGTACCGGCGCTCAAAAGCCTCGACCGCTCCCGGATCGTCTTGCTCGCTTAGGAGCCACATCAGCTCGTCGATGCTGGCCGGGATCCCTCTCATGCGTCCATCTCCTCATAGATCTTCCGGAATCGGTCGCGAGCCCGGAAGAGCCGGGTCTTGGCCGCGTTCGCATTACAGTTGAGAACATCGCCGATCTCGGTGAGGGAGAGGTCGTGCCAATAGAAGAGGATCAGAATGGCCCGGTCCTCACGCTTGAGTTGGGCCAAAGCGGTTTGGACCACCTCGCGATCCCAGTTTTGCTCGGTGGAGTGGCCGATTTCCGCGGCAGTTTCCAGGGAAACGTTTTTCCGCTTCCAGAGACCTCGGCCGTGTTGGATGCTGTGATTGACCGCCACGCGAAAGAGCCAAGTGCTGAATCGGGATCGAAAATCGAAGCGGGGAAGATTCCGCCGGGCGAGGTGAAAGATTTCTTGGACCGCGTCCTCGCTTTCATCGGCGTCCAAAAGAATCCCCTTGGCGATTCTGAGCACCTGGCCATAGTAGCTGCGATAGAGTTGCGTGAAGGCATCGGCCGATCCGCCCTGGGCTTGTTGGACAAGCCAGCGGTCCGGATCGGAAATCCCCCTATCGAGTGCGTCGGAAGAGCTCAAGGTCACGACACCGACTTAGACGCCCGCACCGCAGACCCGGTTACAGTCCGTCTCCGTCCCCGCTGCCAGCGTGCCGGCGGTGGTTATGCATCTCTTCCTCAACTTCCTTTTTGGCCGCAGAGATGAGGTCGTCCAGCTTCTTCTTGACATCTGCAGGAAGCTCCTCGACCTTCATGGCCTTGGCCCCGCTGACCGCTCGAATATCGCGGACGATCCCGGATCGGTCGTACTGAGGCGCAAAGGTGATGGTGACCGAGTAGGTATCTCTTTGAACCGGCAACAGACTCAGCACCTGGGAGTTTTCTTCTCCATACGCCATCATCGACGCGAGCTCTTCCAAGGTCATGGTCAGCGACCAGCCGCGCATCTGGACGTGATAAGCGCTTTCTGAGGTGCGCTGGATCCGGACCAGTGTGTCGTTCGGCACACCCGCCGGGAAGGAGACGGTCGGTTCGAGGAAGTAAGGGGAAATACTGGTTTCACCGCCTTCGGCTTCCATGCGGCCCATCCGCTGGAAGCGGTCCGAGATGCCTTTTTGGTAAAGGAGCTGTTCGATCGCGACTCGGGCCGGCTGGGACAGCTTGCCATAGGCCACAACGAGGCCCTGCTCACCGATCTGGGCCGAATACGAACCTCGCACCGATTCGACGATCTTCATGAAGGTTGCGCCCGACTCCTCGAAGCCCATCGAGTTCATCAGCACGCCGGGCGACATCAGGAATCCGTAGAGGGTCGGGAGTGAGAGACCCTCCTCAAACCGCATCATTTCAGTCATGACGATGCGATCTGCAAGGCTTGGTGTGACCGAGGCTCGGTCGAGCACCTGCATTCCCGTGCGAAACTCTGCGCGGTCGGTCCAGAGGTTCTCGCCGGACCAGGCGATCGGTCGATGGACTTTCCAGCCGCCTTCCTCGATCTCCTCGAAGTTCAGCCGCTCGGGTACGAACACCCGGCGGATCGACTCGGGATAGGCCAAGTCAGGGATACCGCTCTGCATCAAGGTCTGAGCCGCGAGCTGATCGGGGATGATCCAGATCGTGGGCTTCGACGTGTCCTTCAACATCGTCATCAGCGCAGTTCCAAGCATGGAGTCGATCGGCTCATAGGCCACCGGATCGATCATGAACTTGCGCAGTTTTTCGTCCGCCGAGGTGGTGAAGAGTGCCTCGTCTCCGGTGAACATCGAGAGTCTTTCGCGGAAAGCGGCATCGCGCTCAGTCCACTCAACCTTGGACTGAACCGGCGGTTTATCGGTGTCCTCGCCCGGTTCATAAAAGGCCTCAAACTCCTTTTCGAGAGGGACTGAGATGGTGGTCACGGTCTTGAGCAACCCTTTTGGATCAAAGCCAGAAATCTGGATGTTGATGCGTTCGGACGTCTCCGCGCCCGAGACAGTTGCCACCGCCAGAACCCGTTCCATCGGTCCGAACTTGATCGGAGGAGGGACGTTGCCGTCCGGTGTTTCGGCCGGTTCCGAACCTGGCGCAACGGTGGGAGCATCGATGGGGATCTCGTCGACATAGCCGCCCCCGGTTGCTTCGTTCAGCTTTTCGTTGTTGCTCGCAAACCGCTCCAGCAATCCCAGAGCTGCGCGATTGAGCCCGAATTGCATCCGGGTGGGGTGGGTGGAGAAGACGACGCGGTCGCCGGCGCGGAGTCTCACCAGCTGGCCCTGATCGAGGAGCGGAAGGAAGTCGACCTTGAGCTGCCCATTCGGACTCATGCTCGAGAGGATTTTGCCCAGCTCTTCTGCTCTTTTTTGGTCATAGCCATTCTCCGTCTCATACATCTGGAAGAGTTCGGCTTGGGCTTGGGAGGCCACGGCCGGATCGAAAGGCTTGATCTCCTTGGCCGATTCGGCGAGGTCCTTGCGCATGGCGGCGACCCGCCGAGCCTCGTACTTTCGAGCGGCGGCGGTCTCTTTTGACCGGACGGTCCGCAGGCGCAGCCCGTCCTCTTGCTTGATCCACTCGCTCAGGGTCGCATCCGCGATCTGCTTGAGGAGGTCGGTGGCATTGACCCCCGGGGCATGAATGGCCATGACGATTTCGGCCAGACGGGGGTCGGCCGTGAGGGGAGTCCCGGTCTTCTGACTGAGGTCTTCGAGAATGACGGCCAGCCGTTGGGGCCGGTAGACAGCGGCAAGAGCGGGATTGGCGGCGGGAGCCACCTGGGACAAGCTGAGGGCAAGAAGAGCCGAAATCATGAGCGTGACGCGATATCTACTATAACGCGTCACGCCCCAAAACGATCCGAGCCGTCGCAAAAACCCAGGCATTCTTCCCCTTCGCGTAAACCCGGGTGCTTCAGAAACTGACTTCAACGGAACACGGACGGTAAAGACTCCTGGACTTTCGGGTCCCAGAGTCGGACCTGGAACGAGTCACTAGCCAACAAAGAGTATCCAATTTTAACCCGAAAGTAGTGGGTCTCCTCCGATCTTTCGGCAAGAGGATCCTTGGACCTAACCGAGAACATGTGGCTGATCTTGTCGAAAATCATCAATTCTGTCTGTTCGTGGACCATTCCTTGCGCGAAGACCTCGGACCAAAACGGGTCCCCGATGATCGGTTCCCGACGACCTTGAGTCCACTGAGACCAAGCGGCGAAATAGTAGGACGGCTCGAACCCGCGGTACTCCCCAAAAGAATGATGTCGGAAGAGATCCTCCTCGAGGGCAAGCTTGAGATCGAGGCTCCAGTTGTCGCCGCGCCAAGAATTCGGCTCATGGTAAGCGAGCCGGGGAACCTCCCGGACCAGCGCGAGCGCCAGCTTGGAGGGGGAGACTCCAAAGCTTAGCTCCCCAACCAGATAGAAGTCCTTTCCGATGAGTTCCATGAGAGGGCCGTAGGCCCCCTTTGCTGCAGCCGCGAGCTCGGCTTGGCGCAAATGGCTCCCCGGAGGCAAGCCCACCACCTTATTGGTCCACGCCTTGAACTGCCACCACGGTTGCCAGGTCTCCCGGCGTATCCCAGCGGTTGGCCGCAAAATCTCCCAATCCCCTTCTCGGATCCACTGGAGTCGGGTGTCCTGACGGAGGTACCTATCCAGCGAACCCGTCTTCACCTGATAACCCCCGAACTCGGGCGCCAGTGCTTCCGGCATCATCATGATGCGAGGTTTTTTGTCTGGGTTTGGTAAGTTGAGTAGCCCGTTCCCGACGAGGAGGCCGATGAACGCGTCGAGATCGTGGCTGTGCGGGAGTGAAACCCACCAGTCTAGTTCCTCAGGTTTCAGTTGTTGAAGGATGGATTCACCAACCTTGTTGTACGTTCTTTGAAAGGCAACTTCAAGTTCGGACATCGGGATGCCGGTGGCTCCCTCATCCACAAACGCCGGTTCGGGAGTGTTTGGCACTGGCTTTTGGAGGGTAAGTGTTCCCGTTGTCCAGAAGTTGCTGCTCCGCTCAATCAGCAAGTATGCCGTAAGCGTTTCGTGAAACTCAGAGAGTTCTAGGGCGAGGCAAATGTTCTTGATTGCCGTGTCTTGAACTTTGCCGTTCCAAAAAGTTGGCTCAGCCGCCCAGAGATACTCTGCCCCGGACGACTCACTCCCTTCGGCGATGGCTCATTTTTGCTTGAGTGTGTGGAGTTGATCGAACTGGGGCTTGAGGGTTCTTGCCGAGTCCAGAAAGGCCTTGGGTAATGGCCGAACCGTGCTATTTTGTGGTTTGGTGGCGAAGACCAGTCGTTGGGTGTCGGAGTCTCCGAACGCGGATAAATCAACCTGGCTCAATGCGCTCAGGATAAGTCGCCGGTAGGGATCCATCGCGGCCAGTTCGGGATGGGGTGTCCCGGCGTCGTCGTGGGCCATATGCCAAAACGTTTTGAACCGCTTGGCATCATAGGGCTTGAGTTGTTTCTTCGCAGCCTTGATTTGATCTGGAATCCATGCGACGCTTTTCTTTCTGGTTTCCTTCATCGCGGTGGCCGAAGGAACGAGGAGTCGGTAGTCTTCTCTCTCGATCCACTCGCCATCCACCGCCTTTGCGATGATCGCCAGGGTTTCTTGCGCCGATTCCTTGGGGGCGCGAACCGCTAGGATCACGTGGGCAAGGTCGTCACTGACGCGGTGCTCCTTCTTCTCAAACTCGCTGAGCACCTTCACCAATCGGGGAAGGAGTGTGGGGCGATGAACGCCCTCGGGTAGCTCGGTGAAGGTCGGTAGCCGGGAGGCTTGTTGCCTCGTGCAACCCGAAGCGATGGCCGCCAGCACGATGATCCACAAAACCACCTTTCCCACACTTTGAGTATACGCAGTGTAACTCGACACTCGCAAAAAGTGAGGACAAACCTTAACAGAACTATCGTGTTCTGCGCCTCACCAAAACAACGGCCCCACCCGAGCGCAGGCTCGGGTGGGGCTACGGTTGGGGTTAGACCAGCCTAGAACCGCAGGACGCGGGTGGCGGTTTCGACGATTTTTTCCACGCTAGGGAGCACGAAGAGTTCCAGCGGCTGGACCCAGGGCACGGGGGTATCGAGTCGCGTCACCCGGAGCGCGGGGGCGTCCAAGTGCTCAAAGGCGAACTCATTGATGCGGGCCACCAGCTCACCGGCATAGCCGCAGGTTTTGGGGGCTTCGTTCACCACCACCACGCGGTTGGTCTTCTTGATCGACTCCAAGATCGTCTGCTCATCGAGCGGAACCAAGCTCCGAATATCGATGACCTCGGCGCTATAGCCCTTCTCCGCCAGGATGTCGGCGGCCTGGAGGCAGTGATAGACGTTTTGCCCGTAGGTGACAAAGGTCAGATCGGTCCCAGGACGGCGGATCGCGGCCGAACCCAGCGGCACGATGTAGTCCTCGTCGGGGATCACTTCGGCGATCTTGCTATCGCGATAGAGCTGCTTGATCTCATAGAACAGGCACGGATTCGGATCGCGAAGGCACGCCTTGAGGAGGCCTTTTGCGTCGTAAGGGGTACTCGGAACGACGACCTTGAGGCCCGGCGAGTGGCAGAACCAAGATTCGTTCATCTGGCTGTGGTAGAGGGCTCCTCCGCCATAGCCGCCGGCCGGTCCGCGCAGGGTGACGTTGATCGCCACCTCGCCGGCGGTCCGGTAGTGGTAGGTCGCCATCATGTTGACGATCTGGTCAAATCCGCAGGAAATGAAGTCAATGAACTGCATCTCGGCCATGACGGTCTTGCCGTTCAGCGCCATTCCGACCGAGCTGCCGACAATAGCGGCCTCGCTGATCGGCATGTCGATGACGCGTTGCGGGCCGAATTGATCCTGAAGACCCATCGTGCAGCCAAAGGCTCCGCCGAGAATTCCGATGTCTTCGCCGAGGCAAATCATGTCGGAATTCCGAGCCATCTCTTCGGCCAGGGCCTCTTGGATGGCGGTCAAATAGTTCTTTTTGATTCCGGTAGTGGGTTCTGCGATTGCTGCCATGTTCTACTCCCTGAACACCCACATGCCGCCCTCTTCGGCGGGCGGGACCGGGTTCTTGACCGCGTACTCCACGCCTCGCTTCAGGTAAGCGACGACCTCGGGTGGAAAATCTTCGTCCTTGGTTTTGTCCGCGCTCTTGTACTCGCAGACGTGGCGATCGGCATCGGCCTGGGTGATGAATCCGAGCGAGACCAGCTTCTTTTTGCAAACGTCGATCGGGTCTCGGCGGGCATGCTCGATGTCGTCCTTGTAAGTCGCCTTTGCGTCGTACTCGGGCCGGTAGTTCGCGGCGCGGTCATCGTCGTGGTCGCCGTGTCCATAGGCGCGATAGGTCTTGCACTCGATGATGCTCGGTCCCTTTCCAGCTCGGGCGTGGTTGACCGCCATCATGACCTTGTCATAAACGTCAAAGACGTCTTGGCCGTCGGCGATCAGTCCGGGGATTCCATACCCATCGGCCCGGCGGGCAAAGTCTTCTTGTGAATACTCCAGGTTGGTCGGAGTCCCATAGGCCCAGTGGTTGTTCTCGACGATGGTGATGACCGGAAGTTTGTGCACGGCGGCAAAGTTGATTGCCTCGTGGAAGATCCCTTGAGCTGTCGAACCCTCCCCGTTGTAGGTGAGGACAACGGCATCGCCTCCGTTCAGCCGATCGGCATAGACCACTCCAGCGGCCACCGGGATCGTCCCGGCCAGCATCGAAGTCGAGTGGATGATTCGCTTGGATTTGCTGCCGATGTGGCTCCAGTTGTCGCGGGCTCGTCCGGGCGAGTCTTGCTTGCCCCAGACCTGGCAACAGACCTGCTCGATGGTGAGGCCGATTCGGTCGTTGTTGTCCCATCCCGCGCGGAGGTCCTTCATAAAGAAGGCGGGCATGTCTCGGTGGATCGGGCTGATCCAGTCCGTTCCCTTTAGGCCAAAGAGCGAACCGACCAGGACCGCCTCCTGATTGTGAGAACTGTAGAGGGTGCCTCGCAGGCGACCTCTCTTTTTCTCCTTGATCAGTCGAACGTCGAAATAGCGCGCGAGATAAAGCTGACGCAGAATCTCTAGGTGATCTTCCTTCGAGAGTTGGGAACTCGGTAAGGGCTCTCCGTCAGGAAGAAGGTTGCTCTGTGGCGGGTTGGTTTGACTTGCGGTGATCGCCAAAAGATCGTCTCCGGGAAAAGGGCATCGTCCAAAGCGAACTTTGAACCTAAATAAAATACCCCTTTTTGGTCTTTATCGGCAAGAAGCCCCCTCCGGCAGAGGTCCGGAGAGGGCTGATTTAAAGAAGTCGGGCGGGTTAGAGTCCAGCCGTTTGCTTGACCGTCGCCACATACTCGGGGGCGGGCATGTAGCCGACGAATCGACCGATTTCGCTGCCGTCGGCGTTGGCCAGAATCGTCGTAGGCATGGCTTCGATCTTGTAGCTTTGAGCGATCGACTGCTGTTTGTCGACGTCAATTTGAACGAAGACGAACTTGCTGCCCAGAGCCTTGAACTCGGCCGTGGGGAAGACATTCTTCTCAAGCATCTTGCACGGCCCGCACCAGGTCGCGAAGAAGTCGATCAGCAGCATTCGGTTGCTCTTGCTGGCCACGGCCATCGCCTCGTCCAAATCATAGAGCCACTTGGCCGCGTAGAGATCGCTTTCCTGGATTTGCTTGCTGCCCTCGGGAGCCTTGAAGGCAAAGGATTCGGCATCGCGCTTGTCGGTGACGGCAAAGTTCTCGATCTCGATGACCGTGGTCTTGGTCTCCGATCCGGTTTTGACTTCCAGCAGGCCCTGCTTCATTTCGCCCTTGTTTCGGTCGAAGAGGAAGGTGAAGGTCTTGCCCTTGGACGCATCGAGAACGGCTTGCACGGCGTCCAGCGTCATGCCCTTTCGGTTGACCGAGTTCTTGGATTCAATGGTGAGATTCTTGAAGGCGTCCTTGGTGAAGAAGGCACCCCAGGGGCGCAGCGCGTCTTCATTGAAAATCGAAGCGAGGTTGGCCTCGTTGGTCGGCTTGGTGAAGAACTCCTTTGAAGCCTTCAGAAAAACGGTGATGTTCGTCCCGTCCGAGTGGATCCGCTTTTCCGGAGTATCAATCCGGACCAGGTTCGGCTTGCTTAGCGTCACGGTGTATTGCGACTTGCCGCCACCGATCTCTTGGGCAAAGTAGGTTGCCGAGACGCCGTTGGCGCTCTGCATCATTTCGACATATTTGGCCAGAGGAGCCGGCATCGGTTTGGCCAGCGAAAGGGCCACGGTCGCGGTGATCAGTGTAATTGCCATGGTCGTATAGTTCTTTTGACGTTCGGAGTCCTCCGAAATCTACCTTCTATTGTAGGGCATATCTGCGCAAATGCTCGTGGAATTGCAGGAAAACGAATCGGTAGGATGCAAAAGATGCTTGCGCGCTGGATGTTGCCCCTCATTCTGATCGGGTCATTGGTGTTCACAATTGCGCTCCTGGGCGCAACCCCCTATCGGTCCGAAGGATTTCTAGTATTTCAGCGAGGTCCCGATAATCAGCCTCTAAAAGTCATCGATATTGGCAATCCAGACGAGAGGCAACATGCAAATTACGTCAAGCATCTGATGGAGGGCAAGGGGTTTCCGGTGCTTCGGCCGGGCTCTCCTGATCTCGGAGAGACTTATCAATCGCACCAGCCTCCCCTATACTATGTCTTGGCGGTCGGTTGGTCCAAGCTCGTAGGGGCCGACCCCGCCGATCCCTCTTCCGGCAGAAAGTTGCGCTGGCTGAATGCGCTGATCGGGCCGATTACGTTGCTCGGGATCTTCTTCGTCGCCCGCTGGGGCGGTTGCTCGGAAGAGGTCTCGCTCCTCGCGACGATGTTCGCCGGATTCCTCCCGATGTTCCTCGCGCTGCATGGGGCCGTGAGCAACGATCCGCTCCTCTTCGCGATTTGCACCTGGGTCCTCGCCTTCACCCTCCGTTACTCCGATCTGGGATGGACCCTGCCTCGGGCGCTTGGATTAGGTGTTCTGGTGGGGCTCGGGCTACTCACCAAAACCACGGCGCTGGTGCTGATCCCAGTGTTTCTCGTCGGGGTCTGGCTGGCCCAGCGGGCCGGAAAAGCTCAGCTCATCCACTACGGTGGCGCATTGGTCTCGATAGTGATAGCATTCCCCTGGTTTCTGAGAAACAATCAGCTCTATGGCGATTTTCTTGGACTCAAAGTCTTCCAAGAAGCCTTTGTGAACACGGCCCAGAAGGACTTTATGATCCAGTTGGTCGCGGCGATGCGCGAGGCTCAGGGGCTCTCCCCGAGTGGGGCCGCGGCCGACTACTGGCTGAACTGGTTTGGGTGGTGGACGTTGCGCTCCTTCTTTGGGGCCTTTAGTCAAATGGACATTTTTTATGATCCAAACCTTTATCGAATTCTCGGCCTCGTGGCGCTTGCTCTTTTGGTTGGAGCCTATCTGCAGCGCCGAGGCCAGAAGGAGGGGTGGGGATCGCCCCTCAATGCGCTCGGCGGCTTACTGACTTTGTTGGTCGCGCTCTTGTTCCTTCGGTTCAACCTGACCTACTTTCAGGCTCAGGCTCGATACCTGTACCCTGCGATTGCCCCGATCGTGATCTTGCTTGCCACCGGCGCGCGGCCAGTCTTGCGGAAGTCTCCAGCATGGGTCCTTGCCTCTGTGTTCGGCCTTCTCGTCGTCGGAAACATCCAGAGCTTACGGTTTGTCTCCGCCGAATTCCAAAAACGCACAGCATTTGCAAAAAACAGTGCGCAACCCCTTGGAGTTTTGGCTCGTTCCCACTAGAATAAGGCTACTGAAAATGCTGTGTCTCTATGCTGCTCTTATCGTTGCCCAAGCCACCGCCCCCGCCAAGATAGCGGATGGGAAAGTTACCTATACCGGTAAAGCCGATTCGGTGGTCCGAGTTCTCCAAGAATTCTCTCGCGGGACGGGACTAGAAGTCAGCGCAGCTCCCGGTCTGGCCGACGAGATCGTGCTCGTTCGGGTGAAAGATCTTCCGGTCCAAGAGTTCTATGACCGGCTCGCCACCACCGTGAACGGGGAGTGGGTGAAGGACAACTCCAACAAGCTCTTCTTGCGTCCTAAAGCTGCTCCCAGGCCCGGGCTGAATGCCCTCTTCGGAGACCGACTCAGGAAGTATCTGAAGAAGCGCCAAGAAGTCAACAAGGAACCCTTGACCGAAGAGAAGATGGAGGAGAATCTCCGTCAGATCAACAAGTTGGAGAATGCCGATGAAGATGGGGCTGATCCCGATGGAAATCGGTGGATGAAGGCCATGCAACTTCGGGAGCAGGCACCGATGAACCGAGCCGCGGTTGAGATCTTTGCAACCCTAGATCTGGACCGAATCTCGATGATGAAACCCGGCGATCGGTTGGTCTACTCCTTCCGGCCTAAGCCCCTGCAGCTTCCGCTACCGGCCGCCGCGGCCAACATTTTTCGAGACTTGCAGCAAAGAGCGGCCCGCTTCGAAGAGATTGAGCAAAGACTGATGCGGGAATTCCACCCGGAGTGGTTTGAGCACGAACAAGAGAATCCTGCACCGAGTGAGCCAGCTGGGGAAGAAGTGGTCGCAGCACCAAAAATCTCGTTCGACCAGTCGCTCTTCATCGTCGAAAGAAGTAACGAAGTGTATGAGGACGGGGCGGTAACGCTCCGACTCCTTTCGGCCTACGACACCGTTCCCGGACCGGATGAGGAAACGTCCAGCTATACCAACTCCATCGAAACTCAAATCGGCGGATGGATGGATTCTCAGGAAGAGATGGCGGAACTGTGGAATCCGGGTGCAGCAGATCCCGCGGCGGCGAAGATTCCGCTCCGGCCCGAGACCGAGGAGTTCAAAAAGGAATGGGCCACCATCCTATCCGGAAAGGCCGAAAAGTACTCTGAGGTCCACCTCCGCCCAGATCTCTATGAACCGTTGGGGTTCGCAGCTTCAGACCTCCTCACGGCGTGGCTCGATGCCAAGAACCTCCAAACCGTGACGGCGCTCCCCGATACCCTCGCATTCCTCGGACTCTACGGCGAGTATCCGCCGCCGACGGTCGGCGGGGTCGATTCCTTCCTGAAGGCCATTTCTGCGATGATCCCAATCGAGAATCAGGCGGGATGGTTTAGCTTCTCTCCGCAGGCATTGAGCATGGCGGGGCGGACCAACCGCGTGGCTTTAGCCCGATTCATCACGGCCTTTCGAGAGTCGGGTCAACTGCAGATCGATCCTCTCGCCGATCTTTTCGCCACCTCACAAACGGGTCAGTATGGGATGGGACTCCTGATGATGTATCTGCAAGGAGGTGCAGGCGCGAGCCTCAACTCACTCTCCGTCCCGGCTCTAAAGTTTTTCGGCACGCTGACGACGACCCAACGAGGAGTGCTGAAATCGGGTGGCAAGATTCCTTACGCCCAGTTGACCAAGCCCCAGCGCGAGGCCTTTGCCGGCCTGGTCTATGGAGCCAGCCCCAAGATTCGTCGGGCTCCCGGTCCCGAGGATTTCGGCGATCGAAGCGAGAGCGACTTTCATGACTATGGCGGAGAGGTCGGCGTCGATAGCGAGCCCACCAACCTGTGGAGCAAAGGCATCCCCGAAGGGGCCTTTGTCACCGGCAAGAACAAGTCCTTCATCATGATGTTCGCCTACCCCAGCACCCCACAAGAGTTCGACTGGAGCTATCCACAGTCTCCTGCGGACATTGGGCAAAACATCTATTTCGTGGAGAATCCAGATAAGTTCGGGTGGGTCCGGGACCAGCCCCGCCGAGACCGGTATCGCTATGCGACCGCCACCAATCTGGAACTGGAGATTCCGATGAACGACAAATTCTTCGTTCGGGTTCGACTGCAAGAGGTGGGACCGAAGTCGGGTAAGGCTGTCGAATTGAAGGACCTTCCCCAAGAGCTCCGGACCCAAGTTCAGGCGGGATATGAAAAAGCCAAGGAAGACTACAAGGACTACATCCCCGGCTCAGGCGGCGGCGGAGGGCCCAAGCCCAAACCCTAAACGGGTTCACCCAGGTAGGCCTCGATGACTTTCGGATTATTCCGAATGTCGTCGGGGCCGCCAAAGGCGATCTCCTCGCCGTGATCCAGCACCACGATCCGCTCGCAGAGGTTCATGACAAATCGCATGTCGTGCTCGATCAGCAGGACGGTCTTGCCATAGTCGTCCCGGATCCGCCGGACCGTTCGGCTGAGCTGTTCGCTCTCTTGGGGGTTCATCCCGGCTGCGGGTTCATCCAGCAAAATGAGCTTTGGGTTCGTTGCCATGGCGCGAGCAATCTCTAGGCGACGTTGCTTGCCATAAGGGAGGTCCCGAGCCCGCGTGTGAGCATCTTCCTCGAGGTCCATGACCTTGAGATATTCCATCGCCTTGGCCTCGAGGGCCCGCGTGTCTTTGATCGCCGGCGGCATCAGGGTTAGGGCCGAGAACAGCGAGCTGCGGCTCCGCAGGAATCCCCCGATCACCACGTTTTCGAGCGCGGAAAGGGCACCGAAAAGGCGGATGTTTTGAAAGGTCCGGGCGATCCCGAGTTCGCAGATCTTGTTGGGGGGCAGCTTTCGCGCTCCGTTGATGCAGTCCTCGCCAAACAGGATCTCGCCGCTGGAGACTTGGTACATCCCGGTGATGAGGTTGAAGCAAGTCGTCTTCCCGGCGCCATTCGGTCCGATTAGGCCAAAAAGGTCTCCTGGACGGATGTCGAAGGTGACTTCTTTGACCGCCACCAAGCCGCCGAAGCGAATGGTTGCGCCCTTCATGGAAAGCAGAGGCTTCATCGGGCGGGCTCCCGGAGCCATTTTCCAAGCCCAAACTCACGGTGGCCGAGCACGCCCTGGGGCCGAACCAACATCAGAAGAACCAGCGTTCCGGCAAAAATCACCATCCGGATGCGGTTTCCATCCGTGGTCGCCTCGCTCAGGGCGGGCAGAGCCCGCAGACCCAGCCCGAGCAAGTAGCCCCCACCTAGACACAAACCAGTGAGGCCGCTGAGCTTGAGGACCCGATCGCGGACGGGGCCGTGAAGCTGCTCGCTCCACCGGCGACCCAATGAGACCGCGGCGATGACGCCAATGGTGAGCCCGATCACCGTGGCTAGCGGGATCGTCTTGATGTTTCGCAGGAGTTCGGGAAGAGCAGAGAGAGCGACGGCGGCGATCACCGAGCCGGTGATCGATCCGGAGCCACCGAGAACGACCATCGTGAGGATGATGAACGAGACTTCCATCCCGAATTGAGTCGGGATCAGAAAGCCCTCGTAATGGGCATAGAACCCGCCCGCCGCGCCAGCGAGCGCGGAGCCGAGGACAAAGGCCGCGACCTTGGTTCGGGTGACGTTGATCCCCATCGCCGAACTGGCGATTTCATCCTCTCGAACGGCCAAAAAGCTGAGGCCGTGGGCGGTCTGCAGAAGGTTCCGGCAGAGGGCGATGGACCCGATGGCGAGCAACCAGCAGAGCCAAACCATGGGACTCTGGCTGAGCATCTTGGGCTCGATGGCCATCCCACTTGCGGCTCCGACAACTTTCAGGTTTTGGCTTAAAATCCGGATGATTTCTCCGAACCCCAGCGTCACGATGGCCAGGTAGTCACCGCGTAGCCGGAGCGAGGGAAGACCGACCAAGAGCCCGGCGGCGGAGGCCACGACCGCTCCCACGATCATCGCCACTGGGACCCAGAGCATAAAGGTCAGCGGTTGAGAAGAGAAGACCTTGACGGTAAACAGCCCTGCTGCATACGCCCCGACTTGATAGAAGGCTGCGTGGCCGATCGAGAACTGCCCGGTGATCCCATTGATGAGGTTAAGGCTCACGGCCAACGTGACATACAGCCCAGCCAGAACAACCAATCGCACGCCGAATGCGCTCAGCTGTGACAGGGCAATCCAGTGGATGAGAACAGCGAGGCCAATCCCACCCGCGATGGAGGCCAGACGGACTCCCCAAAATCTCATACTTTCTCCACCTTGTTGGATCCCAACAATCCGCTTGGTTTAAAGAGTAGAACAACGATCAGGATCAAGAAAGCGACGGCATCTTTGTACTGATCGTAGCCGGCCCAAACCACCAGAGATTCGGCCACCCCCATCAGGATTCCGCCCAAAACCGCTCCGGGAATGTTGCCGATTCCGCCCAGCACGGCCGCGACAAAGGCCTTCACCCCGGGCAAAAGCCCGAAGAAGGTGTCGATCTTGACCCCGCTGATAAAGGTCGCGCTCATCATCGCTCCGGCCCCGGCCAAAGCCGAACCCAGGACGAAGGTGAGGGTCACGATCTTGTTGACGTTGATCCCCATCAGTGCGGCTGAGTCGAAATCGTGAGATACGGCCCGCATGGCCCGCCCCGATTTGGTGAAGAGGACGATATGCCGAAGGATGGCCATGAGGATCAGCGTGACCGTGAACATGATCAGCTGTCCTTTCGGCAAAGTTATACTTATAGCCGAGCTCTGGGCCTCGCCTTGGGCTTTGTTGTAGGCGCTCTGCCGTTCAAAAAACTCTTTTCTGAGGGCTAGACCGGTATCGGAGAGGTTGAACTCGTCCTTCTCCAGCTTGAGTTGCTCATCCAGGGCCGCTTTGGCTTTGTCCATCTCGGGCTTGAGCGCATCCGCAGCCCGAACAAGTGAAGGCGCAGGTTGGGTGAGATAAAACGTAAGGTTATCGCGGTAGGGATTAACTTTTCCGCTGATATTGGGGGCGGGCGAAACGGGCAGAAAGAGTTGGCCGCCATATTGGAGCAAGAGAGAAAGACCAATTGCCGTGATGAGACTCGCGATCCTTGGTTGGTTGCGCATGGGGCGATAGGCAAATCGCTCCAGTACGATCCCGATAAGGGCGCAAACGGTCATCGCCGAGAGCAGCATCAGGGGAAGCGCATACCAAACCACCGTGACCGGATCCTGAGCCCGACCGTAGATGATCCACGAGACAAAGAGAGCCGTATAGGCTCCCAACATATACACTTCTCCATGGGCAAAGTTGATCAGTCGCAGCACGCCATAGACCATCGTGTAGCCCAAGGCGATCAGGGCATAGACGCCCCCGATCAAGATTCCGTTGAGAAGTTGTTGGGGCAGGGACCCAAATTCGATCCCTGCCACCAAGAGCGAAGTCACGTCGATCACTTGGATTCGAAGTACTCGTAAGCCTTGCGGAAGACTTGGAAGCCCTCATTCAGCGGTCGGATCTCGACCACGAGTGCGCGCTTCGGTGGGTTACCATTCTTGCCCTTGAGGGTGATCGTCCCGGTGACGCCGCTGAGGTTTTCCGTGTTCTCGATCTCCTTCATGAGATTGACCGAATTGAGTTCGGTGGTGCGCTTCAGCGCCTCAAGAGCGACCTTTGCCGCGTCGTAGCCCAGAGCCGCCATCGTGGTGCCGGGTTCGCGGCCGCCGGATTGGGCCTTGAACTTTTCAAGGAAGGCCGCGATTTCGGGCCGATCTTCCTTGTTATTGTAGTGGTTGCACATGAAGCTACCGATGATCGCTTCGCCGCCACTTTGCAAGATTTGGCTGGAATCCCATCCATCACCACCGTAGAATTCGGCCGTAATGCCGGCTGCGCGGGCTTGGGCGGCCAGCGGTCCGACTTCGGGGAAGTATCCGCTCATGAAGATGCCGTCCGGATTCTTGTTCTTGAGCTCGGTGAGGAGGTTCTGGAACTGGGTTTCGCCGGTCTGGTAGCTCACTTCGGCCACGATCTGGCCGCCGAGCTTCGTGTAATACGACTTGAAGTTTTCGCTCAGTCCTTGGCTATAGGGCTGCTTCTTGTCGGTGATGATGGCCATGTTCTTCTTGCCTCGCTCTTCGAAGGCAAATCGAGCCATGACGGCCCCTTGGAAGTCGTCGATGTAGCAGACCCGGAAGACGTGGGCGCCGATGTCGGTGAGGGTCGTCTTGGTTGCGCCGACGGCCACAACTGGCACGCCTCGCTCGAAGGCGGCTCGGGCGATCTGCTCGGTGTTGCCCGAGCTCACCTCGCCGATGATCGCCAGAACACCTTCACCAAGGAGCTTTTCTGCGGCCGTCTTGGCCGATTCGGGCTTGCTGGCACTGTCTTCGATCTTCAGTTCGATCTTTTTGCCATTCACGCCCCCGGCGGAGTTGACTTCTTCGACTGCGATCTTTGCCCCGGCGAGACTGTCGTCGCCCCATGGCTTTTGGTCCCCGGTCAAGCTGGCGATCATGCCGAGCTTGATCGTATCGCCGGACTGCACATTGCCGGTTCCGGTTGGCGCGGGGCGTCCCACGCCGCTGGGGGCGCTACCGCCGCCCGAGGCCGTCCCCGAGGTTGTTCCGGTCGAACCGCCTTGTTTCTCGGCCTCAGATTTGCATCCGACGAGGCTTAGGGAAAAAAGGCTAGTCGCGGCGAGCGCCGCCAAGCTAGAAGCCTTGATCTCGATTTTCATAACCAATCCGCTTTCTTGTCTTGTTCTCCTCGTTAAATTAAGGAGTGCCGTCATTCTATCCGCATCTGGCCGGGAATGCGCACGAAGCATCCTCCGAGGCGATTCGCTCGTATACTCACCGTAAACCCGCCGAGGTGACCCGAATCGATGAGTGAAACGATCCGACAGGCTACAGAAGCGCTGAATGCTGGCAACTTTGGTACCGCCCTTGAGCTTGCTCAGCAAGCTCTCCGCGAGGACCCACGCAGTTACGATGCGGAGGTTCTTCAAGGGATCTCCCTTTCTCAGTTGGGCCGCTCCGGTGAAGCCACCGATGCCTTCCGGCGGGCGATCTCGATTGATCCCGTCAACCCTAAGGCGTTGTACAACTTCGCGACCCATCTCTATCAGACTGGGCAAAAGCAAGAGGCAATGGCCTACGCCCGTCAAGCGCTCAACCAAGACCCGAACCATGCCTCGGCTCAGCAGCTGATCAATTTGATCCAATCCGAGCAGGCTCCGCCTCCGGTCGCTCCGGCGGCTCCCGGCATGCCGTATGGCGTCCAAGAGGGAACTCAACAGCAGTACGCCGACTACTATCGCCAGGCGCCGAGCTACCACCAGGCCGCCGACGGGACGATCCACACGATCCCTTGGGTAGGCAAAAACCAAACGATCTGGTCCGTGACCGGTTGGATCTTGGGGCCACTAGCCTTCGTGATTTTCCTCGTCACCTTGTCCACGATGGGACCCCTGATTACAGAGATGTTTGACGCGATCAGCCGCGGCCAAGATCCGGATAAGTTTGCTCAGCAAATGCAAGGAGCCGTCCCGGGGTGGATCTCGACCTTGTCTTATGCGATCGCGGCCGCGACCTTCGCATGGGTGATCACGGATATCATCGACCGGCGAGGTAATTTCCTTTGGCTTCTCCTGCTCGTCCCGTGCACATGTTGCGGTTTGCAGTTTCTGGCGTTGCCGATCTACATGCTGGCCGGGCGTCGATAGTGGGAATCCAACAACGTTTGTCGTAAGATAAAGCAACTTCGATGACGACTGCAATCCTAGCTCTCTCCATTCTCGCGGGTGGTCCACCGCTGACAAAGCCGGTGGAGCACCCCTTCCGTGTGACCGACAGCGCCATGATCGTGGATGCCGTCCTGAATGGCAAGCCGACGACCTATATGTTTGACACCGGCTTTAGCGGCGTAATCGTCATGGATGCCCCGATTGATATCGGCAAGCCCGACGGCACCATGACCTTGAGGGACTTCGTAGGCTCGTTCCAGGCCGAGACCGTTTCGGTCAAGTCTCTCCAGTTGGGCCCACTCAACGTCGATCCGACCGGGATGACGGTCGTCAAGCAACCGAGCGGGCGCATGTCGGAGAGCTACAACACCCACTGCGACGGCATCATGGGGCTCGAGGTGATCAGTCGATACGTCACCGAGATCAACTTCGAAAAGCGAAAATTCATTTTCTATCCGGATAGCTACGACATCAGCAAGCGAACTCCGGACAACCAGAAGACCTTCCTGGCCAAGATGCTGCCCAAGGGCGGCAACTCCATGGAGCTGGAGGTCAAGACCAAAGACGGACAGTCCATGTATCTCGCTCTCGACACCGGAAACGGATTCTATGCGACGACCCACAAGGACGTCCTTGAGCGGGTCGGAATCTGGAAGCCAGGGCAAGAGGTCGAGTTCATGACTCAGGCCATGGTCGCCTCGGGTGCGGTGGAGAGCTTTTACATGCTCATGCCCGAGGTCAACATTTACGGGGTCCCGGTTAAGAGCAGTGTGTGGTCGATCATCGACCTACCCAGTAGCGACGCCGCCCACGACGGCACCGTCGGCTTTGGCTTTCTCAAGAACTTCAACATCACCTTCGACATGAAGCGTCGCCGGGTCTGGCTGGAACGCTGGACTGACAAAGTTGAGAACGAACCCGTGGCCGAGATCGGGATCGGGGCCTTCTACGATCAGCGATCCGACCGGACGATCATTTACGATGTCTCCCCCAAGAGCCCGGCGGAAAAGGCCGGAATCAAGCCCGGAGATCTCCTTTTGGGAGTCGATGGAGAAGAACCCCGCGAACTCAGCTTCCGCGCCCTCAATAAGCTCTTTGAAGGCGAAAAGGGAAGCAAGGTCAAGCTGGTCACCTCGCGCAATGGTCAGATCCTGCGCTACGAGGTCGAGCGGGCCTACCTGATCAACGGTTTGCCCAAAAACGACTGATTACCTCGTCCAGCATCACCTCGGTCAACCGGCCAGTAAACGTGTTTTGTTGGCTGGGGTGATAGCTCGCGAGGATGAGGACTCCATTCGGAGTCTGGGACTCGATGCCGTGGCCAAACTTGGGCGGACGGATTCCGTGATGCCGGTGGACCTCGGCCCAAGCGATCTGGCCGAGGCAGAGGATCCCCTTCCACGGCCGACTTAGGATAGGGGTCAAGAATGCGGCGCAATTCCGGATCTCGTCGGGGGTCGGCTTGTTGTCGGGTGGGGCGCAGTGGGCCACTGCTGTGATCAGGACTTTGCTCAGCTCAAGTCCATCCCCCGGGCGGGTCGCCGAGGCCTGAGACGCAGCCCCAACCTTGTGCAGAGCCCGGTAGAGCCAGTCCCCGCTGCGGTCGCCGGTAAACATCCGCCCGGTACGGTTTGCCCCGTGAGCGGCAGGGGCAAGCCCCACGATGAGCAAGGCTGCCTCGGGATCGCCAAAGCAGGGTACAGGCCGTCCCCAATAGTCCTCCTCTGCGTAGCTGGCCCGTTTTTCCCGGGCCACTCGCTCTCGCCATTCGACCAGCCGCGGACACCGATGGCATCCGACGACCTCCATATTCAACCTATCCAGCCACGTCATACTTCCCTCTGGATCATATCCGGGGGGGCGGGGTAAAGAAAAAAAAAGAGCGCCCCTGTTTCTCAGGACGCTCCCTTCACATGTGTCGGTCTTGGTTGACGAGCACTTTGTTCAGTTTCCGCCCCGACCTTGTCGAAGCGTGCGAGGTGTCAGCGCCTTGGCGATGGATTCGGCCTCGGTGGACACACCCAATATCTCTTAGTCGGCAGATCGTAGCCAAACGTTCACTGTGTTCCTACCGGAATTTGTGATTCGGGTATTCTCCCAAGCCTGCGCTCGTAGCTCAGTGGATAGNNTTCGAGTCCTCTCGAGCGCGCCATCTGGTTTTTCCAGAATTTTCTTCATTTTTTCTCTCGTCGCCGGTATTTTTCATCGGGTTTTTGTACTAGACTGGCCGTACCGACAGGTAAGGAGAAAAATGATCAAGCTTTCAAAACTTTGGATGCCAGTTTGCATCCTCATGGGTGCTTTGCTCGCAGGCTGCGGCGGCGGTGGTGGAGGGACCACCGGCGGCGGGGGTGGAGGCGGAGGGACGTTCGACGCGTCCGCTTTCGTGGGAACCTACCGAGGGACCTGGACCAACACCGACTTTGGTTCAATGGGACCGATGTCCATCGTCTTCTCGAACACCGGGGGCAACAACCAGATGGTCGTCGACCTCGATGGCCCGGTCTTTGGCGAGATGACCGACCCGCCCGCGGACACTCTACCGGGGACGGTGAGCGGGACGGCCGTGACCTTTACGGTGGAATCAACCTACTTTGGCCCGATCTCTTTCACCGTACAGCAGGATGGCTCGGTAACGGGAACGGCCAGTAACGTCCCGAACCCGAATATCGATACCGTCACCTTCACCGGTACGGTCTCCGCGACGGCCATCAATCTCACCTACGTCGTCAACTTCACCGCCGGTGGAGCGGCCAACGGGGTAATGAGCCTTCCAAAGGAAACCACCGGCGGAGGTGGCGGAACCTTCCAAGCTACCGACTTTGTCGGCTCCTACACCGGGGCTTGGAACAACACCACCTTTGGCAGCAGTGGAAACGCCTCGATCGACATCGTGCTGTTTCCCGATACTGAGGAAGCCAGCCTGACGATGGATCTCGACGGAAACGTGCTCGGTGGTGGCGATCCAGAACCCGATGTCTTGATCGGCCCCTATGACGAGAACGGAGCGACCCTCTCGGTGAGCTCACCCACTTTCGGGGATCTCGAACTCACCATCGATGCGAACGGTGACGTGACGGGAGGCTCCACCACCCTTCCGGTTCCGGAATTCGAGAGCATCTCGTTCACCGGCACCGCGGATGGAAACATGATCGACCTCGACTACGTGATCGTGACCGTCGACGATGGGGATCCCAGCACCCCTGATCAGATCAACGGCACGATCCTCGTGACCAAAAACGAGGACAACTAACGCTCCTCACTGGAAGCCTTGCCGGGAATCCCCGCAGGGCTTCCAGCCAGCGATAGACCTTGATTCCCCATACCCTGGTAGGAACATCAAGGATTTGGCACTAAACTTTCCGGAACAACCGAATCGGTGATGGGTCTCTTGGACTCATCCCAGGGGATATAGCCAATGTATTTCATCGGTTGGAATCAAGAGGAAAACAAACTTGTTGCAAGCATCGGCGGTCATGTGACCGCATCTGAGGCCAAGGTTTTTGTGGACGAAGCCGTCCGCGAACTGAATGAAGTCCAGGTCTCTGGCTTCTCGTTCGAGCTCGATTATTCGTGTGCGTCACGGCTCGATGATGGTGTCATCGACACCCTGAACATCCTGCAGACCTACAGCAAGCTCCGGGGAGCTGGGCGGTACGTCTGTGTCGCCCGCGATGAGAGAGAAGTCGAATTCTTGATCACGAATCGGCTTCAACAGGTTTTGGAAGGGGCCGAAGAATATCGGCTCTCGGTGGCCTAAGCGATTTCCCCGCTGAGTCCCCACAGGTGGGCGCTGGTGGCCCGGACGGTCGCCAGCTGCCCCCGGAACTCGGGACGAGCAGGGAAGTGCATCATCTTGAATTCGCGGGTGTAGCCCTGGTACCGGGTTGGATCTTTGGGCGTGGGGCCTTCGACGAGGACTTCAAATTCCCGTCCAACACAAGCCTCGTTGCTCTCCAGTGAGATGCGATTCTGCAACTCAACCAGTCGAGCGTGTCGAGCCTGCTTTTCTGCGTAGGGAATCTGGGGAAGGTCGGCTGCCGGAGTGCCGGGTCGTGGGCTATAGATGANNATATAGATGAACATGTAGGCCCCGTCAAAACGGATTCGGTCGACCATGTCGAGCGTGGCCTCGAATTGTTCGTCGGTTTCGCCGGGATAGCCAACGATGATGTCGGTCGTGATGCCAACCTGGGGGATGGCCGTGCGCAGGTCGTCGATGATCTGCAGGAAGCTTTCGCGGGTGTAGAGGCGCTTCATCGTCCTCAGCATCTCGTCGTCTCCGCTTTGTAGCGGCATGTGAACGTGCTCCATCACCTTGGGGCAATCGCGGATGGTCTCGATCAGATCCTGCTTGAAGTCGCGCGGATACGGCGACGTGTACCGAATTCGCTGAAGCCCTTCAACCTCGTTCAACAGCCACAAAAGTTTGCTGAACGGCACTCGTCCTTCGGCCAGGTTCTTTCCATAACTATTCACCGTTTGGCCGAGCAGGGTGACCTCGCGGGTTCCGTGGAGGGTCAGGTCGGTGACCTCTTGGACGATATCCTCGGTCGGACGGCTACGCTCGCGGCCGCGCGTCGTCGGCACGATGCAGAAGGTGCAGAACTTATCGCATCCGTATTGGATCGGAACAAAGGCTTTGAGCTTGGGTGCGCGCCGAACCTGTCGCTGAGGGATCTCGGTGACGATGGAACCCTTGCGCTCGGGCAGCTCCAGACGCTTTTGGAACTTTCGCTTCTGCAAGGCTTCTTCGACCAAGCCGCTCACCTGGAGCAGATCCCCGGTACCGAGGACGAAATCGACATGCGGCGCTCTTTGCCGGATCTCGTCGGCCCGGAGCTGGGCCATGCACCCGCAGACCCCCACCACGATCTCCGGCCTCGACTGTTTGAGAAGGGCCAACTCTCCAAGAAGTGAAAAGGCCTTATCCTCCGGCTTTTTGCGCACCGAGCAGGTGTTGAGGAGGATGACGTGAGCCTCTTGGATGTTTTTCGTCGCGACGAACCCAATGGACTCCAGGGCCAGAGCCATCTGCTCCGAATCCTCTTCATTCATCTGGCAACCCCAGGTCTGGACGAAGTAGGTCCCGCGCCGCGTACCCGGGCGGGTTGTTTCGGTTAGCGTGTTGGGTCGTAGGAGGATCTGAGCCATGCGCTTCGAGTCTGCCGGAAGTAGTTTACCGGCGGGGACTTACGGATGGCGAAAAGTTCTTGTCAAGCGGCCCGAAACGATCGAGATTGGGTGGTCCACAGGGTAAGGCGGATTCGAACAAGCTCTTACTCCTGCCCTCACCCGAACACCTCTTCCGCTAAATCGTATAATTGAAGGTAATGTCGGCGCTCCTGCACCGTTGGACCTTGTTCCTCGCATTCGCCGGGATCTTTGTCGCGGGTTACCTCTCCTATTCCCACTTCGCAAAGATCACCGTTCCTTGTGGGGCCAACTCGGCGTGTAACTTTATCCAGAACCACCCTTCTTCCCAGTGGTTCGGGATTCCCGTTGCCGTGTTTGGACTCGGGGCCTATCTCACGCTGGCTCTTTTGGGAGTGCTCCGCAGCAAGAAAGGCCTTGCCGGCTCGACCAAGCTCGGAATCTTGATGATCAACATCTCAGGGCTTGGGACCGTAATCAGCCTATATCTCAGCTACTACGCTCTGTCCGAGCTGAGGGCCCGGTGCGATTGGTGCCTCGCTTCGGCCGCGATCATGACTCTCCTCTTCCTCAGCTTGGCCGCCCTCCATGGCTTGAACCAAGAGTCGGAGGGTAATCCGTCGGCGGATCTTCCCCTAGTGGCCGCCTTTGCGGTGCTGGCTTTGGGCGGGATCGGTGGAGTCGCGACGACACAACAGCGTCTGGGAGCGCAAACCAAGTCGGTTGCAAACGTCACCGTGGATTCCTTGATTCCGTTTCCCGACATGTTCGAGGGGGCAAAGGATGCACCCGTGACGGTCATCGAGTTTGCCGACTTTTACTGCCCGGGGTGTCGAAGCAGTTATCCCGAACTGAGACGGCTGCTTCAAACGTTTCCCGGAAAGGTCCGGATTGCTTTTGGCCACTATCCGCTTTTCAACAAGCCTGGGCACGAACTGAGTGCCGACGCGGCTGCGGCCACGATGTTTGCGCGGGAATCGGGTCGCTATTGGCAGGCGGTCGCCGCGCTGATGGAAACCGACGTGCAGAACATCAGCGACCGGGCTGGACTCATGAAGACTTTGGCCAATATCGGACTTGACATCGTCGCCCTCGAAGGACGCCTTGCAAAAGGGGACGAGACCTTGATTGAGCCTGTTGCCACCATGCAAGCAGCCGCCGTTAACGCAGGCGCTCAAGGGACACCGAGTTACTTCATCTTCGCTCCCGGACGCCCGGTTGCTTTGGCCCAAGGCCAAGTCGAAACCATCCTCCGGCGGGACTATGCCAAGGAGCTCGGCCTTGTCCAATAAGCCAACGGTTCTCGTCGCCATGTCGGGCGGGGTGGATAGTAGTGTGGTCGCGGGCATCCTCAAGCGCCGGGGCTACGACATCATCGGCGTGACGATGCAGATCTGGCAAGAGAGCACCAAAGATCCGCGCCATTCGGGTTGTTGCTCTCTGGGCGCGGTCGAAGATGCTCGCCGGGTCGCGCGGATTTTGGGGATCCCCCACTACGTGATCAACTACAAGGAGAAGTTCCGCGAGACGGTCATCGACTACTTCATCAACGAGTACGAAGCCGGGCGAACGCCGAACCCCTGCGTAGAGTGCAACCGCAAGGTCAAGTTTGAGGCGCTGCTGCAAACCATGCACGACCTGGGATGCGACAAGCTTGCCACCGGTCACTATGCCCGTGTCCGCAAGACCGCCGACGGGCACCACCGGCTCCTCCGCGCCAAGGAGGGGGGTAAGGACCAAAGCTACGTCCTCTACATGCTCGGTCAGGAGCAGCTGAGTCGCGTGATGTTCCCCCTCGGTGAGCTCGGAAGCAAGGCCGAGACCCGCCAAATGGCGGTCGAGATGGGCCTCCCCGTTGCCCACAAGCCGGATAGCCAGGAGATCTGTTTCGTGAGCGAGGCCGGGGGCTACCGAGAGTTTCTCAAGAAGGAGCGTCCGGAGATGTTCCAAGAGGGTGAGATCGTGACCTCGGACGGCAAGAAGATCACCGATCATGCCGGGGTCGCGGGCTACACCGTTGGCCAGCGCAAGGGGATCGGGGTCACGCTCCCTGGAGCGCGGCCACTCTTTGTGTTGAAGCTTGAGCCCAAGAACAACCGAGTGGTGGTGGGACACGAAGAGGACCTATTGGCGACCGAAGTCCGGCTCGAAGACTTGGTCTGGAACCTGGGTGACCAAGAGTCGGCCCGGGTGATGGCCAAGATCCGCTATAACATGGAGCCCGCCCCGGCAACGCTCTTCGGTGGCGATGAGCCCCGGCTCGTCTTTGATACTCCCGTTCGTGCCGTGACCCCCGGCCAGATCGCGGTCGCCTACCGCGGCCAGACCGTGGCTGCGGGCGGCCGCATCCGCTAATCGCCGAACCAAGATCCGGTGCCCCTGCGTATACTCAGGGGCACCCCTATGGCTCGGAAAAAGGATTCTCCCGAACTCAGCGTCGAGCGCGCACTGACCGATACCGACCTCAAGCGCATCCCCTGGCGATCCGTTGGCCCGGCCAACATGGGTGGCCGCGTCAGCGATCTCTGCTTCAAGCCTGGCGACCACAAGACCTTCTACATGGGCTTCGCTTCCGGCGGGCTCTGGCGGACCACCAATATGGGGACCACCTTTGAACCCCTTTTTGATGACCAGTGGACCAGTAGCATCGGCGCGGTCGTCTGCTGCGATGCCCCCAAAAACTGGAAGGGTTGGACCGATGCCACCAAGCCCGCCGACCGAGAGAAGGAAGGCAAGGGCAAGATCCTTTGGGTCGGAACTGGGGAAGGGAATGGCCGCAACAGCTCTAGCTGGGGCAACGGTGTTTATCGTTCCACCGATGCCGGCAAGACGTGGAAGCACCTCGGTCTCGACGCCACCCACGATATTCCTCGGATGGCCGTGGACCCGCGGGATCCGGACGTCTGCTATGCGGCCGCGCTTGGCCGTCTCTGGGGGCCGAACCCCGAGCGGGGGCTCTATAAGACCACCGATGGCGGTGAGACTTGGAGCTTGGTCCTCAGCATCGACGAGAACACCGGCTGCTGCGACGTCCTGCTCGACCCGAAGAATCCGGATACCGTCTATGCGGCGCTCTACATGCGCCGGCGGACGGGTTGGAGCTTTACCAGCGGCGGACCCAACGGCGGCATTTATAAGAGTACGGATGGAGGCCAAACTTGGACCAAACTCGCGGGCGGGCTCCCGGCCCAGACCGGCAGAATCGGGCTCGACATCTATGAAAAAGATCCCAACAAGCTGATCGCCGTCGTGGAGAGCACTGAGACCGGAGCCAACAGCATCCGCGACGACCGAATGCGTGGCGGCGGGGTCTTTAGGAGCAACGATGGCGGCGAAACTTGGACGCGGCTCAGTCAGCGTTCGCCCCGGGCATTCTACTTTTCCAAGATCTACTTCGATCCCAATAACGACCAGCGGGTCTACATGCTCGGTTGGACGACCGAGGTCAGCGACGACGGCGGCGCCACCTTCCGCGGAGGCATGTGCGACCTCCTCCACGCCGACCACCACGCCTTGCTCGTGAACCCGAACGATAGCGATCACGTCATCATCGCGACCGACGGCGGGACCTACCAAACGTTTGACGGGTGCAAGACCTGGGACTTCCTGAATACCATCGCGACGGGTCAGTTCTATAACATTTCACTCGATAACTCCGAGCCCTACCGCGTGATTGGAGGTCTGCAAGATAACGGGACCTGGGTCGGGCCCAGCGCCACCGTCCGCAACGAAAAGAAAGACGAAGGGAAGAGAACTCCCGACACCGGAATCACCAACGCGGATTGGTACGATGTCTTTTGGGGCGATGGATTCCATGCCGATTTCGACCCGACCGACCCCGACTGCGTCTATGCCGAGTGGCAGGGCGGGCACATCACCCGAGTGAATCTTAAGACCGGCGAGAAGCGATATCTGGCTCCAGAGGCCCGAGAAGGCGAACCCCGGCACCGCTACAACTGGAACTCTCCGTTCTTTGTCAGTCCTCACGACCCGACCGTGCTCTATCACGCCGGCAACATGGTCTTCAAGCTGACCAACCGGGGGGAAAAGTGGGAGCGGATCAGCGGCGACCTGACCACCAAGAACCCCGACCGTATGGAGACCGTCGGGAGCAACGCCGAGACCTATTGCACCCTCGTCAGCCTGGCCGAATCCCCGGTCGAAAAGGGGCTCCTCTGGGCCGGGAGCGATGATGGCCTGATCCACGTTCGCGCCGAGGGCGGGGAATGGATCAACGTGACCCCCGAGCTGGTGGCCGGGCGATATATCTCTCGCCTCCACCCGAGTGCGCACGACGCCAATCGCTGCTATGCCAGCATCGACGGACACCGGACCGATGACTATGACCCTTGCGTTTTGGTCACCGACGACCGCGGTAAGACTTGGCGAGATATCACCGGCGATCTGCCGAAGGGGCGCTCGGTCAAGGTCGTTCGCGAGGATCTCTTCAGCCCCGAAGTCCTCTATGTCGGCACCGAGCGCGGCCTTTATGTCTCGACCGACCGGGGCCAAAGCTGGGTGTGGGCCCACGGAAAAGGCTTGCCCGTCACCCCGATCGACGACATCAAGCAACATCCGGCCAAGTCCGACCTCGTCCTCGGGACCCATGGCCGGTCGATCTGGATATTGGACGGGGCCCGATGGCTGAGCCAATGCACGGCCGAGAACCTTGCCAAGCCTCTTCACCTCTTCAGCATTGACCCCGCCCGCCCGCGCTATAGCATGGAGGTCCCGGGTAGTTGGACCCACAAGATGTTCCGCGCCGCCAATCCGCCGGCCGGAGTCCGCATCGACTACTGGGTCCGCGAGTATCTGAACGAGGACTTCAGCATCACGGTGGAGGATAGCAAGGGCGTTCAGGTCAAGAAGTTGAGTGGCAGCACGGCCCCCGGGTTCAACCGCGTGACCTGGGATCTGGTCCCCGAGGAGTGGCTACAGGTCGGCGATCAGGGCGAAGAACCCTGGATCCAGCCGTTCCACGTCCGCCCTGGCACCTATAAGGTGAAGCTAAAGCTCGGCGACCACACCGCCGAAGGGGCGTTCGAGGTCCTGCCGCTGGCGTGATCGGCGAAGAGCCGTCAGATCCCGGGGAGCGGTGGTAGAGCAATCGGGGAGCGGTGGTGAAGTTTTCAGGTTCAAAAACTCTCCCTTTGCTCCCTCATCGCTCCGCGAGGGGCGCAATTGTGAAGCTATGGTGGAGCAGTTGGGGAGCCTTGGCGGAGCAGCGAGATCCCAAAATCTCTCCCATTGCTTCCCCATTGGCCTCCTATCGCGCTCCGAGGTCCTTATCTCTCCAACCGCTCCCCTGGGCTCTCAATCCCCCACCATTCCCCACAATTCCGCGCTATCCCTTTCGCCGTCTGCGAAGCATCGCGGCCACCCCCAGCCCCAACGCGGCCAGGGTCCCGGGTTCGGGGACGGGGTCCAGGCGGGTACACCCCCATTTGTTGCCCTCGCGATAAAAGGCATAGACGCTGTCGGTGACGGGGTCCATTTCGGCGTGGTAGAAGAGCCGATCCGAGGGCAGACCGTCGGTCAGCGATTCTAGGGTGGACCACTTGTCGCCATCGTTGAGGTAGTAGCTACTTCCCGCAACTTGGCCTTGTCGCAACATGACCCTGTTGCTATTGCTGAGTTGAGCACCGTTAATGACCCAAGGGGCTAGGCCATTACCCACTACGGGCAGAAGTACGTTTTGGGGCGTCAACAGGAGAATGCGCTCCCAGTCCTGGATCAGGATCACATCGTTGTCGTTCAAGGCTCTTGCGTAGCCCCCGGCGGTGCGTTGCCTCATCACCCCGTTGCTCCAACTGTAGATGTTCTGAGGCGAGATCCAGTTGAGCTCATCGCTGCCTTGGAACACGATGGTCCCCCGGGAATTCGAGGCGACCATCTCTCGCTGGGGATGATCTGGGCAATCCACGAACTGATTGAGGAACGGGTTATAGGCTCGGATGCTCCCGATCCAGTCGCCCCCGCCTTTTTCTGCACCGAAGAGGCCGGGCACCGCCACGAGTTGTCCGTTGGCGTAGTAACCGGAAGAATCGTTGCCTTGGCGGTCCTTCCAACGGACACCGGCTAAATTTCTCCCCATCGCTCCGATTGAAACGGACACCAGATCAAACTTGGCAGTTAAGTTGGTAAGCAGGCCGTTATCGTAAACCCACTGATCTCCGTTGGCTGTCCCAAGTGAAACTTTGCCTGCGCGAGCTGTTCCCTGACTTCCAAACGATTGACCCATGACATTAATCTCCAGCCCGACCCGGAACCGGTTTGGGTTGGCTTGACCGGTGGCCAAAGCTCCTGCGACAGCAAGAAGAAGGAAACCAAAACGAAAAAGCATGTACTTAGGATAACACGAACCTCGGCGAGAGCCAAGTGTTTTTGGGGCCTAAGGTCGAACGGAGCGCGGAGCTCCCGCTCCGCTTGCACCCCGGAGGTCTACTCCGGGGTTGTCCGTAGACACGGATTCGCTTTCTCCGGGTTCGGAAGATCCCAAGATCCTCTCCCTAAGGGAGAAGTCCGTGAGCACCGCGAACGGGGTGAGGGATCACTCCTCCCATGGCGACAACGCGTGAGGAATCAACCTTTGCGGTCACCAACGAGTCCAAAGTTCGTGCTCACGATGATGTAGTCAAAGATCGTGACCTCCCCATCGCCATCGAGGTCGGACGCGGGGTCCCAGTTCGAATCTCCCGGTAACGATCCGAACGCCTGGGCCAGCTGGACCGAATCCCCAAGATCGATCTCGTCGTTGCCGTTGACGTCGCCATTGATGAGGGTCACCAGAGGCAGTTCGAGCAGGGTAGTGCCGACAGTCGTCCGGCCAACTCGGCGCGAGAGAGAGGTCTTGGTCTTGACGAAGAGATCGTATTCACCCCTCAAGACCCCATCAAACTCGGCCCCCACTGCGCCGGTGGATTTTGGAGCTTGTTGAACAAACTTGTCGCCGGCAAAGGTCGTGACTTCTAAACTCGAAAGGTCGCCGACAAAGTCCTGCAGTTGGACGGTACTCCGAACGGTAAAGCCATAACGACTCAGCGGATTACGGATGGCCCCGTAGGCTTCTTGTTTGTAATCATTGGGTCCATCGGTATAGACAATCCACTGTCCGTTCTTGACAAACCCGACATCCAGAACGTTTCGATTCCAAACTTGTTTGTAAGCCAGCTCCTTTTGCTGAATAGGATCATAGGCCCAGACTCCGTAATAACCCGCTCTAAACTGGATCGGTCCCTCGACATCGAGGCTAGCGGGCAGCTCACTTTTGTAAAAGCGTGTGTTCCAAGGCGAAGAACTCAAGTCGATGAACACATATCCCCACCAAGGAAAGGAGGCGTCATAGTACATATAAGCCAGTGCAAATCGGCCATCCCCAGAAAACTGGATGGATCCTTTGATATTCGCAGCGGTAAAATACGTATCGAATTGTGGTCGACTTAAAGTATCGGCATCAAACCCCAATAGGTGGTCGGTCAAATTGTAGCCGCCCGATTGGCCGTAAAAAAGGACTTTGTTACCCGCCGGGGCCCATGCAACTTCGCGAGCTCCGAGAGAGAATTCCGTAAAGATCACCGAGTTTGTGGCGACATCGAAAACCTCAGCGATAAAGCCACCATTAGAGTGGGGCTTTGTTTGGGAATAGAATCGACCGCTAGGAGAGAACTTTCCCTTGAGCGGGCTCGGTTCCTGCCGAAGAAAGCGCCCGGTATCGGCATCGAAGACGCGCCGCAGATTGGGGCTGAAGGTGTCAATGCTCACCGTGTTTTCGAGATCGTGGACGTTAGTGGTGCTGGCTTCTAAGTTGGGATCATCAATCTCGCCCAGCTCGATGCCGTCCGAAAGGCTTAGGAATCTCCAGATCCCCGGCTGAAAGGATTGTTCAGCAAGAACGATCGACCGGCTCTTTGAGCTCGAAAGGACATGGTTGGAGAGCAAACTATCCTCAACCGTGAGCCTTCGATAGGTGAGGGGGATTCGCTCAATTCCTTGCTCGACATAGGTCTCAACTTGAGAGGTCAGTCGAACAGAAGCATCCCCATAAGCGACAACGACTTCGCCCGCTTCGTCGCCGAAGAGGATCGCTGTAATATTGCGTGGCTCCTGCCTGAGTGGACCCCACTGGCCCCGATCGAGGTCGAAGATTTGATAGGTGTTCTTGTGGTGGAATAGTGCCTCGCGGCCGGAAACCGAGAGGTCCACCAGTCCCAATCCGGCAGGGGATTGTCCCACCAGCTGAGCTGATTCGGGCTGAGCGACGGGGATGCGCCAAACTTGTCCACCCTCGTCGATTCCAATGTAAGTTTTGGAAAGGCGATGATATTGGTATTGAGTCAACTGAGGCAAGGTGGGGGCCAGATCGTGGCTCGTAGGAATATCCCCCAAGGTGATGCGCACCGGTTGCCCATCGCGCATCCCCAAGAGCTCCGGAGTCCCGTCCAACAAGTCCACCAATTCAACTTGGCCGGCCAAGCTAAAGGTCCTCTCGGTCTTCCAGTCCGAAGTGCGATAGACGAAGACGTTCGTTCGGGAACCCGTGACGTTGGCAAGATAGATCTTCGTGTCTTTGTCGACGACGATCGTCGTGGCGAGCGGAGTAAGGGAGGGTTTGATCATGCCGGTCGCCCGGGCGATCGATTTTTCATAGACCGTGATCGACCCATCGGCCAGATAATACGCGCGGGAACCATCGGCATTGAACCAGACACACCTTTCATAGGTCACCGGGCCAACGCCACTCGTCTTTGTCCAACTCGCCGTATCGTAGCGTTGTGCGTCTCGGGTCAGGATGTAGGTCCCCTGAAGGTCACGGGCAAAGAAGCTTCGGTAACCGGTCGGGATCGTCCAGTGGGGTGTGGGTAACTGGGCAAAAGCGACGACCCCCAATAGGCAAATCAGAAATGAGGCCCAGCACTTTCGCATGGATTCATTCTAACGCACTCACCCAGAGAATGGGCAAATTCTTTGTTCTCTCAGGCACAAAAAAGCCCGGGCGAGGAGAATCTCGCCCGGGCCAAGGTTCGCTTACTTTCCGGCGACGATGTTCTTGTCTTTCAGCCAGCCGAGGGCAGCCATGACGCCGGGGTCATCGGCCTTAAAGAACTCCCGTGGGGTCTGGGCCTGGATATCCGGGACGAGGCCGTTACCTTCCAGCCGGACGCCCTTGATCGAGACGTAATCTTGGAACGGATACTGCAGCGTGAAGCCGAAGTCGATCGGGCGGATCATCGAGGCGAGCACGGCGCCGGCCGACTTTCCACCGATGATCGGGGCCGAGCGGAGCTCGCGCATCGCGGCGGCAAACATCTCGCTGGCGCTGCCGGTGCCGCCATTGGTCAGCACGATCACCTGGCCGTTGAAGATCGGCTTCGGTTCGTTGTTGAACTTGGCAAACGGAAAGACCTTCGACTTGGTATGGTCTGCGATCTTGACGTAGTCGGTCGGCGACCCCTTGGTGTCCTTGACATAGGTGTTGACGGCGGCCCGGGTCAGCCACGTCCCAATGGCCTGTTGACCGGGCACAAAGTAGCCGGCCAAGTGCAGGAGGTGGAGAACCTGCCCGCCGCCATTCCCGCGAAGATCGACGATCAGGGCCTTGGCGTCCTTGTCGATCGCTTCTCGAATCAGCTTATCGACGCGCTCTTGCTCATAGTGCATAAAGCTCGGGATCCGAAGCGTGGCGACTTCGTCGTTATTCCACTTGATGGCCTCGGGCTCGCGGACGCTGAACTTGCGGCGAGTCACCTCGACCTTTTCGATCTTGCCATTGGCTCGGAGCAGCGTGAGAATGACCTTGCTGCCTTCTTCACCCCGCAGACCGTCCCAGTTGTCAGCCTTCTTTCCGTCGATCTCGGTGATGATGTCTCCCGCCAAAACGCCCGCTTCTTCGGCCGGGGTACCGGGCAAAACCTGCTCGATCTTGACGCCTTGGTCGACCTTGACGGGTCGAACGCCGATCCCAACCGTGCTAGTGGTGCGCATGGCCTGAGCCGCTTGAGGGGTGCTGACCACCACGTGGCTCACCCCGAATTTGTTAAGGGCTTGGGTGATGGCTTGGGCAAAGCTGCCGTGGTCGTTTGCTTTATCGAGCCGGTCTTTTTGTTCGGCCAAAAACTCGGGCCACTTTTTGAAGTCCACCCCCGGGACGAAGGCGAACTCGGTCATGATCTTGTTGATCGACTCGATGAGCCGGGTCTTCTGGGCGTCGGTCAGGGCATTTGTCCGGGCCTGGGGCTGTCCCTGCGAGAATCCGGTAAGAGAGAGTGCGAGGAGCCCAGCAAGGGCAAGCGGCTTAAGAGTCTGTCGAGTCATGGTCCCATCAACGGATCTGGTGAGATCCGATTTTCTATAGGTTACTATCGGATCCTTGTTTTCGGTTCCAGGTTCGTAGGATTGCGAGTTTGAAAACCGCAACGTTCCGCCCCGGCCCAAGGCCTGGCCCTGGCTTCGCATCTGCTCAGCCCTGCCCCGGGGCGAAATGGTTGCCCGTCGTCCTTGCTTCTGACTTTTGGTGACGCTGGCTCGCCGGGCCGGGCCAGCGAGCCAGCGCGCCAACTAACGTCCAAAGAAATACTGCAACAATGCCGGGAAGCGGATGGCCCATGCGGCCTCGTTGTGTTTTGCTCCGTGATCTATATAGACCGCCAGATCTTTTCCGGGCACCCAGCCCTTGGATTCGAAAGCCTTGCCAAGGCGGCCAAGCGCCGTGACCAGTTCGGCCCCTTCACCGGTCCCCATATCGGTCCAGATCTTGAGGGGCAGCTTCTTGGGAAGCGCCTCGACATCGCGAACCTGCCGACCTTCGCCCACCCAAAGCGAAGGAGAAACGACCCCGATATTGCCGAAGACTTCTGGGCGATTGAGGCCGATGTGAAGCGAAATCACTCCGCCGAAGCTCGACCCCACCACCAAACGGTCGGCGGGGGAGGTTCGGGTCCGGTACTTCTTGTCGATCATCGGGAGGAGCTCGTCGCAGATCATCTGGGTATAGAGGTCGGCCTTTCCTCCGGCACGAGTGCCCCGGAATGAGACCCGGATCGGCAAGAACTCGTCGGCGCGCTCGGCCCCCATGTTGTCCACCGCGACGATGATGATCGGCTCAATTAGGCCCGCCCCGATCAGTCCTTCGGCCGCCTCGTCGGCGCGCCATTCTTGGTTCGGAACGTAGCTTGTCGCGCCGTTGAAACAGTTCTGACCGTCGTGCATCACCACCACCTTGAAGCGACGCGTCGGCTCGGTCTTGTATTGCGGTGGGAGGTAAACGTGGACCGGTCGCTTGTTGCCAAGAATTTTCGACTCGAAGGCCTCGATTTTCTCGATGTTTCCCGTCAAACTCTGCATTCTGACCGGCTCGGTCTGAGTCATCAGTCCAAAGGCAAACCCTAAAAGGAGAGCGTTCATGTCACCATCTTAACCGATGGCCCGGATCTTGGGGACGGCCGATATCGGCAGCAATACGGTGCACCTCTTGGTGGGCGAAACAGACGGCCGTTCGGTCCGGCGGATCCTGAACGAGAGCGAATGGCTCAGCCTCGGCGAGGTCGTCAGTCGATGCGGCGCGATCCCGGGAGATCTGGAGCAGAAACTCGTCGCCACCCTCGGCCACTTTGCGGAGCAATCCCGGCGCGTGCGGGCCGAAAGGCTCTATGTCTTTGCCACCGAAGCGATGCGGGTGGCGCAGAACCATGCCGAGGTGATCGCCCGGATCCGACGGGAAACCCAAATTGATGTGCGGATCATTTCGCCGGTGCAGGAGGCTCGCTTCAGCTTAATCGGGACGTCTCTGGATACCCCGCGAGAATTTCCCCTGCTGATGGTCGAAGTGGGTGGAGGGAGCGCTCAGATTGCCCGGGCCAGCGATCTTGAGATCCACGAGGAGATCAGCCTCCCCCTCGGAACCGGTCGGCTTACGGCCCAAGCCGAGATCAGCTATCCCATGACCGGAGAGATGGTGGCGCGACTTTCTGAACTTGTCGAGACCGAGCTCGACCGATGCTGGGAGATGCAGCAAGGGAAGTGCATCGTTGGCAGTGGGGGCATCGCCCGCGGCCTTATCCGGGGTCTACACCCCGATGGAGACCCCGTTCTCTTCGCGGATGAACTTGACTATGTATTGGCGACCTGCCGCCGACTGACCCACCAAGAGCTTGCGGCCCGATTCCGCGTCAAGCATCGCCGGGCGGGAACCTTCGGACCAGGAGCTCTTGTCTATCGTAGAATCATGGATCGATTCCAGATGGACCGCATCCATGTCAGCGAATTTGGAGTCCGAGAAGGGGCGCTTCTCTCGATGGCCTGGGGGATACTGAAGGAGTAGTTTATGGCGAAGGTTAAACCGACTGAAGAAGCTCTTTTGCCGCGCTACTTTAATCGTGAAATAAGTTGGCTAAAGTTTAACGAGCGCGTCCTGGAAGAAGCGGAGAATCCCGAGAATCCTTTGCTTGAACGAGTGAAGTTTCTCGCCATCTTTGAATCGAACCTTGACGAATTCTATATGGTCCGGGTTTCCGGACTGATCGAACAAGCCGAAGCCGGAGTTTTGACCCGCACTCCCGATGGACTGAGTGCTCAAGAACAATTGGACCTGATTCAAGATGTGGCCTTGCCGCTACGCCAGAGAGCCGGTGCCCTTTGGGAATCGACGCTGCGGCCCCATCTCGAAAAGCAGAACATCGTCATCTTGCCCTATAGCGAGCTCTCGGATGCGCGTCAGACGTGGGCTGATGAACTCTTCATGCGGGAAATCTTTCCCCTCTGCACCCCGCTAAAGCTCGGACCCGGAGAGAACGTCCCTTTTATCTCAAATCGAAACATCAATCTTGTAGTCGAAGTGAAGAGTCCGGACCAGCCTAACCGATTGGTACGACTCAAGATCCCGGAGATTCCTCGGATCATTCCGATCGGAAGAAAGCGGTCGGAATTTATCCTTCTTGAAGATCTTATTCAGCACAATCTCGACACACTTTTCCCTGGGGTCGAGATCTCGGGCTCTTACGTCTTTCGGTTGATTCGTGATGCGGATTTTGAGATCAAAGAACTCGAAGCCGCGGACTTGGTCTCGAGCATCGAAGAAACGCTCCGGCGACGACGATTCGGCGATCCAGTACTCCTTCAATTGGAAGCCAGGACACCCAAAGAAGTTCGCCAAGCTCTTCAGCATGCTCACGAGCTGACCGATGATGAGACCTTCGACCTCGAAGGGCTTTTGGGGTTGGAATGCTTGTTCCAGGTCGCCTCTCTCGACCGACCCGCTCTTCGTTTTCCTGCTCATCTCTCCTATCGCAATCCCTTGTTGGAAACCTCGGAAAGTATCTTCGAGGCCATCGATAACGAAGATATCCTTCTTAGTCATCCCTACGATAGCTTTCGGGCGGTTGAAAAGTTCGTGGACTCGGCGGCGAAGGACTCCACCGTCGCTGGGATCAAGCAAACTCTCTACCGGGTTGGAGAACGCTCTCGGATCGTTGAATCTCTCCTGGCAGCGGCAGAACTACGCAAGCAGGTTGCTGTTGTCGTGGAGCTCAAGGCGAGATTTGACGAAAGCAACAATCTGGAATGGGCAAGGGTTCTAGAACGCGCAGGTGCCCACGTCGTCTATGGGTTTGCCGAACTCAAGACTCACGCGAAGCTGTGCTTGGTAGTCCGTCGGCAAGGCGGTACCATCAAGCGATATGCCCACATTGGAACGGGCAACTATAATCCGGAAACGGCTCGGATCTATACGGACTTAGGTCTCTTTACCGATGATCTGGACATCACTCAGGACATCAGCGAACTCTTTAACTACTTAACGGGTTTCAACCGACAGACGGAGTATCGAAAGCTGCTCGTCGCGCCAATCAACCTGCGAGAAGGGATTATCGAGAGAATCGAGCGGGAGATTGAGCATCATCGGGCTGGGAGGCCCGCACAGATTTGCTTCAAGCTGAATAGCCTCGTGGATCCCGAAGTCATCGACGCACTCTATGCGGCCAGTCAAGCCGGAATTCGAGTGGACTTAATTGTCCGTGGCATCTGCTGTCTTCGTCCTGGCGTTCCTGGGCTGAGCGACCATATCCAGGTGCGGAGCATTGTCGGCCGATTCCTTGAGCATAACCGGATCTATGCTTTTGCGAACGGCGGCGAGCCGGAGATGTACATCGGCAGTGCAGACCTTATGCGAAGGAATCTGGATCGGCGAGTCGAGGTCTTGGTTCCTCTTGAATCGCGAAAGCATAAGGAACTTGTACAAAGACTCATTCTGGATTCGGCCCTGCAAGACAACACGAATGCGTGGATTCTTGATAGCGAAGGTCAGTATGAGCGGAGAGGCCCCTTGCCGGGAGAATCGCCATTAAACAGTCAAGGCTTCCAGACTCAGCATCCGCTTTCGGAACATTCAAGTCCCAAAGAGAAGCCGTCCCGAAAGCCTCTTTAGTTTTTACTTGACCTGGATCCAGTTGTAGATTTCGCTCGGCCGGAAGTTTGATTCCCAATGCTTGGGGATGAGTGTGACCGAACCGCTGCTGCCACCAGAGACCGCCCCGGGAATTCCGGCAAACTGATCGTAGTGAACGACAAAGCTGTTGCTTCCTCCAGCATTCACGGTGATGTTTCCGTTTTCACCCACTCCACCGGCCAAGACCATGCCTCGAATTTCAAGGTTGCTGCTGTCGATCGTGACCCCACCATTTGCAGCGTAGATCAGTCCGGTTCGGACACTAGAGTTACTCTTGAACGAGATGGCATCCGGGGACTTGGAGAGACTGACCAGCGCTGACTTTTCGGAAACTCGATCCATCGCTCCAAAGGGACTGTATTGGTTGTCGAGTTTGTATTCGGAAGAAGGACCGTCTTGATACTTTCCGAGAACGACGACGGTGACACCTAAGTTCATGAGTTGTCCCATGTTCTTAATGTCTCCACGAACATAGACCACATTAAGTCGTGGGTTGGTGGAACTCGGTGTCAAGCGTAGCGTTCGTCCAGCTTCCACGGTCAAATCACCATCGATGAATGCCGGTGTTCTGAGCATGGTTTGGCCCGTAATCGGATCGGGAGCTATGGCCGATGTCTTGACCTCGCTCGTGTAGATCTTTGATGAGGGGCCTGTTGCATAGCCTCTCCAGTCTGCTTCCCATTTTGAGGTGTTTGTTTCGTTGGCGAATTTGACTTCTCCGGACATGGGAAGAACTTGATTCTCAGGTCCAGCTTCAAAGCCGGGCCCGCCCGGAGCCGACGGATTTCGATAGTTCTTGGTTCCGTTCGAATTACCTAGTCCTCCGGACCCGATCGTAAAGTCGTAAACGGATCCACCTGGGACAAGATATTGGCCCTGAATATCAATGATGTTGGGATTGGTCAGTGACGATTTACCGCCGGAAGGATTCCACTCAATGCCTTTGTTGGCAATCAAGTGAGCGTTTCCTCCAGAATCATAGGTGCGAATACCACCCCGTGAGCGCAAGATGATTCTATTGTTGGAGACCATCGCACCGGTCGGGAACCCAAACGTGTCCAAGTTTGTTGGGTTTCCGTTAGATACTTCATACGAGACGTCACGAAGCTTTTCGCTTAAGTCAGCATGGAAGGTAGCCCGATAAGTCGATGTGATGCCGCTTCTTGAGCGTCCGGTCGCTTCTACTTGAAAGATATAGCGGTGATCGCGACGGTACCACCCACTTCCTTCACTGACCTCTGTAAAGCTTGACTTAACGTCAACAATGTGGGCCCTATAGGTTCCTATCTTCCAGGTTGAGCCTCCATACCCGGAGCTTGCATCCTTTTCGGACAGGAGCAGCGGGTACGTGCCTGTTCCAGGCATTTCTTCACGGATCTGGTCATATAGCTCATGGATGCCACTTTCTGCAAGTGCGTTTGCTTGTTGCTTCTGTGCGGAGCGGGCCGTGTTGTGGTGCAGACTACGCGTAAAGGTAAGCATTCCTGCACCCATCATCGTGAAGGTCATCACGAAGAGGGTTACTGCCGCCGTGGACATACCACGATCTTTCCGTAGTGGGCGACGGCGAAGTGGTTGGACTTGAGAGTTCATCGGTTCTTCAGCTTCACGGTGGTGGAATAGGTGTTCGTCTGTGATTTGCTTGCATTAAGATCCGCGGATCCCTTTGCTAGCACCTTGACTTCCACATAAACAGTAGATGCTGGCGAGACACCATTCGGATCCTTTGTCTCCGATGGACTGACCGGAATTCGAATATCGATCGGTACTCCAGCACGAGGAATCTTTTCGAATCGAAGAACGGCTCCATCGAAGGTGCAGTTTCCTAGTTCTATGACATCTCTTCCAGCCATTCGTACGCTCGCTTTCAGTCGATGTCTGGAAGCGCTCGCGGTCCTGAATGCGTCTTCGTTAGCCTTTGTCAGGGCATCAATTGTCTCCTTGGTGAGAGTTTTCACCGAGGAGAGGAGGCTTGGCTTGACTTTGGTTTCCTCGGGAGCCTTGACTGTTCCCGTTCCACCGAAGTTGGAGGGTATATAGGGTGCACCCTTGAGAGTGAAGCTCTTCGTATTGTTGTCTCCAGTTACCGTACTCTCGAGTGACTGCAGAATGTTGAAGGAAACGGCGTAGTCGACGACAACTTTGTCGAAAGTTACCTTCGACAGGCTTCCATCGATGATCTCGCTTTTATAGCGTAGGATTCCGTTCCGAGGTGCTGTTTTGCTGGCCAGACGTTCGAGTCGGTAGATGATCACCTCGTGTGAGTTTTGCAGGACCTCAAAAGAGTCGGTTACCTTCGGTCTTCGAATGATCAGGGTTGTCGACGAGTCAGCGTTGAAGTCGCTTCCGTACGAGACAAGAAGACCGGAGGAGGTGGCAAGATCTTGTGCAATTTGATCGAATCCCTGTCTCGCCGAAGAGGTTGTTTCTGCCGAGGCACTGACTCTTGCCAAGGTATTGGCGGTAGTCAAAGTACCTTGCAGCAGAAGAGCCCCAATCGCCATCATGGCTCCGGTGGCAACCGCTGTTTCCAGCAGACTCATCCCTCTTTGCCGATTTCGTTGATCTGTTTTCATCTTTGTGAAGTTCTGTCGTTACTTCCACTTCGAGCCATAGCCTGGTGTAATTCCTGGGAAGCCTTTTGGAGCCGGAGGTCCAGGATCGGTCGGTGGCTTGGGTGGTGCTGGTGGTGTTGGTTTCGGTGGTGCCGGCGCTGGTGCTGGTGCTGGTGGTGCCGGTTTGGGTGGTGGCGGTGGCGTCGGCGTCACGGGCGGCTTCGGAGGGGTTGGCGCGGGCGGCGTCACCTTAGGTGGCACTGGAGGAGGAGGAGGGGGAGGTGGAGTATAGAAGAGCTCCGTAGTCGGATCATCCGGGTCTAGGCTAATTCCAATGTTGCTGCCAGGAGCAGCTACGATCCGGCTGAGGGTGACGCTCGACATCGGGTTGCGCCCCATGGTGCCCGACATATTTCGCCAGCGCACCGTCACGTCGATTTTCTGAAGAAATGGACTTCCGTCCACTCGGCTGACGGAATATACGCCGACGATACGGCTGGTTGAGACGCCCCCTGGGAACATCATCTTTGCATCGTCTGGAATCTCAAAGCTCATGTCTGTCCCAAGATTTCGATTGCTCTGCGACATGATCGAGACCTCGTCGAGCTTGTGCCGAGCGATCTGGCTTGCGACGGCGCGTGCCGAGGCTTGCATGGACATCTTGGTCGCCGCGGTCGAAAGTGCGAGCACCGACATGAGGCTCGTCACCAGAAGGAAGAGCCCCACTAGAATTTCCAGCAAGGAAAAGCCTCGGCGGCCCCGTGTAGGGCCGTTCGGTCCCCGGTTTTCGGCGTATTGATTCATATTCCCCCGTCGTTCTCTTTCCACTTGTGGCGAAAGAACCTGCTCGAACTTTTGCCGGGTCGTGGGGCCGTCGGAGGGTGTCCTCGCTTGCATGTTGGGCTTAGCCGACAATTTTTGTGCCAATACGTCTAACGAAGCGTTGCCAGCAGGGCCTTGACCGCATCCAGGGTATCCGCTTCGGTTGCCGACTTATCCCGGCGCCAGCGCGCAATCCTCGGAAACCTCACGGCGATCCCTGATTTGTGCCGAGACGAGAGCTGGATCGACTCAAAAGCGATCTCGAAGACCAGCTCGGGCTTGACGCTGCGGACGGGGCCAAAGGACTCCAGCGTATTCTTGCGGATGAAGGCATCGACTTCGGCGATCTCCTCATCGTTCAGACCGCTGTAGGCCTTGGCAATCGGTAGGAGTTCTTCTCCCCGCCAAACGGCAAAGGTGTAATCCGTATAGAGGCTGGCCCGACGCCCAGTCCCGCGCTGCGCGTAGAGCAGAACGGCGTCGATGGTGAAGGGATCGAGCTTCCACTTCCACCAGATCCCACGCTTGCGGCCCCCTTGATAGAGGCTACTTCGCCCCTTGATCATAAGTCCCTCGGCGCCCATCTCTCGCGCTCGGGATCTGGCGGCTTCGGCCTCGGGCCACTCGGCAAACTGCATCCCCTCGCTGATCCGCAGTCCCCGCAGGTCCCGATGGGCCTCGGTGAGACGCCGCAACAGTTCGCGGCGCCGGTCCAGCTCAAGTTCGCGCAAGTCTTGGCCTTCAAATTCCAAGAGATCGTAGGCCACCAGAACCACCGGGACTTCGCTCAGCAGCTTTTTGCCCGGGTTCTTCCGTCCCAACCGCCGCTGGAGGCTGGTGAAGGGCATTGGCCGCTCGCCATCCCAAGCCAAGATTTCGGCATCAAGCGTGATGCCGTCGGGGAGCGCCTCTAGCGTGCGCAACACTTCGGGGAAGGCCTCGTTGACAAGCTCCTCCCCTCGGCTCCAGAGACTGAGAATCCCGTTCCGCCGGATTGCCTGGCACCGGATTCCGTCCCATTTCCATTCGAAGAGATAATCAGACGCTGGGCCAATCGATGCCGGATCCTCGCTGATGGGGTGAGCCAGACAGAAGGGATAAGGTTGACGGTCATGGGTCGCTCCGGCATCGGGGGAGATGAGCTGGGCGAAGAACTCAGGAGTGGGCTTCCACTTGCCCATCAATCGGTGAGCGAGAATCGGGACCGGCACGCCGGTGGCTTCACCCAGAGCCCGCACGACGAGGTCTTGGCTCACGCCGACCCGGAATCCACCCCCCAGAAGCTTGTGCATCAGGAAGATCTCCTGGGGAGTGAGTTGGGTCCAGAGCTGCTGGAGTTTTCGCTTTTGGTCTTGCTCGCCATCGTCAGCCAAGGGCAACAGGCGACTCTCGACCCATTCACCCAGATGAACCTCGTCCGTCTGGGCCCCGGACCGCGGGGAAGACTCGCCCCCACCCAAGAGCAGCGAGATCGTCTCGCTTTGGTCCCCCACGGCGTCATAACAAGCCTCGAAGAGCCAGTCAGGAACTCCAGCCGTCTCGCCCGCCCATTCGCGGATCTTGGTTCGAGAGACCATGCTCGGCAGCTTTTGTCCGCAGAGAAAAGCGACCGCCCAGATTGCCTCTTCGGCGGGCGAACTCCGGAAGTAATCGGCCATGGCGGCGACCTTCTCCTGAGTCTTGTTGGTCGCATCGAGAGCGGAAAAGAGCTGGCTAAACCGGCGCAGGTTCCACCTCCTCCTCCTCTGCATTGGCTTCGCCGGTGAAGGGTGTTTCGAGCGGGGTCGAATCGAGGCCCATCTCGACCAGGTACCGACTGACGATCGCCGCATATCCGTGGGTTGTCAGGACGCGTTCGGCGCCCGACTCTCGGATGACGGAGAGCAGGCTCGGCCAATCGACGTGGTCACTCAGAACAAAGCCTCGGTCCACTGCTCCCCGACGGCGGATGCCTCGAATCTGCATCCACCCGCTGGCCTGGGCGGTTCGGACGTCCCCAAATCGGCGGAGCCACGAACTTCCGACCGCGCTGGGTGGGGCCAGGACCATCGACCCGGCGAAGTCCGTCCCTTTGGGCTCTTGGGTTGGATTTTTGGCGGGCGGCAGGGCGCATCCGGTGGCCCTGTAGATTTCGGTTAGTTTGGCGCTCGATCCATGCTCATAGATGGGCCCAATGGAGGGATCTAGCAGGGAAAGAAGGCGCTGGGTTTTGCCGAGTGCATAGCCCAGAAGGACCGAAGTTCGCCCCTCGCTTTGGTTCGCTCGCCACCATGCGTTGATCTCGTGGCCGATTGCTTCCGGAGCGCGCCAACGATAGATGGGCAAGCCAAAGGTGGTCTCGGTGATGAGGCAATGACAGCGGCCGAGCTCGAAGGGTGTACAAGTTGCATCGTTCTGGAGCTTGTAGTCACCGGTAACGATCCAGATTTCGCCTTGATATTCTACTTTGACCTGAGCCGATCCCCGGATATGTCCAGCCGGAAGCAAGGTGACCTGAACTCCTCTGTGATGAACGACCTCGCCGAAGGCGACGCCCTGGATGAGTGAGGCCGTACCGACCCGGGCAGCGAGGAGGTCTCGGCCTTCTTCAGCACAGAGGTACCTGCCCATCCCCCAGCGCGCGTGGTCGCTATGGGCGTGGGTGACCACGGCTCGGTGCACTTTTCGCCATGGATCAATATAAAAATCGCCGATCTCGCAATACAGACCTTCTGGCCTGAGCTGCAAGAGGTCTACTTTTGCCATCGCCGTCGAAGTCTACGCGCCGGGCTCGGAGGGGGTTTTTCGGTTGAGCCGGGCAAAAGCGCGGTCCAAGTAGGTTGCCTCGGGCATGTGGAAGCTTTTGGTCACAAAGTAATAGATCCAAGCGTACAGGATGCATGCAATGCCAAAGGCCCCAATGAAGGCTACAATCGGCAGCCGGGCCGTCACTTGCACGGTCAGCCAAACAAGGCCGATCCCTACGAGGCTAGAAAAGAGAGACAACCCGAGCGTCCGCCCGAGATTGGCGACCCCGAGTCCCGGAAAGCGCGTTTTGAGCCCTGCCACCAGCATTGCGACGAGCAGAAAAGCACAGGCGCTCCCGGCTAATGGATAGGCAAAGAAGGGATAGCTTTGCCCCCGAATCACCAGACAAAGCGTCACAAAGACCAAGGTCGTCACGGTCCCCATGATCACCGGTGTGATCGTTCTCTGGATCGAGAAGTAGGCTCGCATCAGAATCGGCTGCATACACCACCCGACGATTCCAACGGCGAAGGCGGTCAATGCCAAAGCAGTTCGGGCCGTGTCTTCAGCCCGGAACTGACCGTGCTCAAAGAGCACCCGAATCAGGGGCGCCGGGACGATGGCCATCAAAACCGCCACCGGAGTCGCCAGATAGAGCGCTTGGCGCAGGGATTTTTCGAGTTGAGCCTCAAAGAGATCTTCACGCTTTTGGGCAAAAAACTGGGACAGAGCAGGGAAGACGGCCAGGGCGAGGCTTTGTCCAAAGATCCCTAGAGGAGCCTGCATCAATTGATTAGCATTCGCCATGGCAGAGTTCACCCCTTCGCCGAGAGGACTTGCAAAATATTGGATGATCATTGGGAAGACGCTGGGGAGAGAGAGGCCCAGCACCACCGGGGCCATGAGCCTGAAGACCTTCCTCGTCCCGGGGTGAGCGAGCGAGAAGGACGGCCGGAACTCAGAGCCAATTCGGCGCATCATCCAAAGGGGCAAGGCTATGCTGCCGATGAAGGCCCCGAGGGTGGCCCCCCACGTCATGCCCGAGACTGCCGGGGACACTAGCGAGCTGATCACCAAAGCTCCGAAAATGATCCCAAGATTATACAAATTAGGCCCGAGAGCGGGGATCGAAAAGACTTGACGAACGTAAAGGGTGCCGGCCATCAGGCCGCCGATGAAGAACGCAAACTGCGCCGGAAGCAGGATCCGGCTCATTTCCGCGATCATCTGAATCGTCGCTTCGTCCTTGCCTGGCGCGATCAAGCGGGCGAGAGGTACGGCAAAAACCCAGGCCAGAGAGATAAGCCCGACTAAGAGGGTGGACATCACGGTCACCACCGAGCTGAAGATTTTCCAGGCTTCGGCCTTGCGTTCGGTGTGGAAGTATTCGCTGAAAACCGGAATAAAGGCCGAGCTCAGCGCCCCACCCGCGATCAGAAAGAAGAGCAGATCAGGAATCTGGAAAGCTAACCGATAAGCGTCGGTCTCGACCGACTGTCCGAACTTCCAGTTCATGATCATCTCGCGGATGATCCCCAGGACCCGGCTCATGAGCAGGCTCGCCATGACGATGGCGCTGGCCTTGGCGACGTTAGGCAGCGATGAGGCCGATGACGAATTCTCTTCCATGAGCTAGGTAGTCAGTATGGACGGAATGTCGCGTTGGACGGGATTCGCCGCAGGTCGCAGAAACAGAAAAGACCCGAAGATCCGAGAAGGGATGCTCCGAGTCTTTTGCGAAGAAGGACCGCGCTTTAGACGTGCTTTTGAACCAGGGCCTTAATCGTATCCTTAGGACCCGATCCGACCATCTGGTCGACGACTTGGCCGCCCTTGAAGACGAGGAGAGCCGGGATGCTCATGATGCCGTAGCGCTGGGCCAGTTCGCCTTCCTGATCAACGTTGACCTTAAAGACCCGGGCAGACCCGGACATTTCCTCGGCGATCGCGTCGATGTGCGGGCCGATTGCCTTGCAAGGACCGCACCACTCGGCCCAAAAGTCCACCAGTACGGGGACGTCACTCTTCAATACTTTTTCTTCGAATTCGCTTGTCGATACGGTCAAGTTCGTGGCCATTTCTTTTCCTGATGTGAGCTTCCTGCAGACAGGAGCCACAATATTGTTACGCATTCCCCGGCCCTTTTGTGCGCGGGGCGTAACAAATTGGAGCCCTCAGCCCGTCCAAAGGATTGCGGGTAAATTAGCTCCCACAAGGATTCTTCGGAGGCATCACGGATTTGAACAAACGTTGGATTGGAATTGCGATCGCGGCCCTAATGGTCGTGCCGGTGGGCAATGTAGACGCCCAGAATCGTCGTCGTGCCACTGCGGCCGGGCCCGAGAGTTCGCTCGTCAATGTGGCCCTCTATGACGACGGCGCGTCGATTGTCCGTAAGTTCGGTTCTCCGGATGAGTTTCAAGCCGTCACCATCGGTGGCGGGGGAGGCGGCGGCGGGACCGGTGGTGGCCCCGGCGCATCGGGCGGCACCCAAGGCCCTTCGGGTGGTGCCGGGGCAGCCTCGGCCAACGAGCGATCGATGGCTCCCGCAGTTCCGAACCGAAGCCTGGCGGAAAATGGTCTTGGGATCCCCAACGACGACGTGACCGTCCGACAATTTGAAGATGGCGGTGAAGAAGGCCGCGGGCGCGCCGGTGGTGGCCCTCCGGGCCGACCTGGTGGCGGAGCTCCCGGCGGTGGTGGTGACGGTGGCGGAGGTGCTGCGCAGGGCGTCGAGGCCACTCAGTTCGTCCGCTGGGTCTATCGCAAGCCGACGGTCCGCTACGGATTCGTTCTAGATAGGTTCAATAAGGTGGTTCAGATCGAGGCGATCGGTCTGAGCGATCCGAAGGCCCGCACCAAGAAGGGCGTCACCTTCGGCGATACCTTCCAAAAGTTGATGACCGCGTATGGCACTCCGGATGGATATGAAATCGCTGGGGACACCATCGTCGTTCGCTTCTTGGACAAGAACCGCGTTGCCTTCCGACTCTCTCGACTCAAGCCGAATCAAAAGCACCAAGTCGTCGGGATCGTCGTCGCCGCAGGTAAGAAGTAAGGTCGGTGCCCTGTGTCGGATGAGCGCGAGCTTATTCGCTCTAGGGTTTCCATCGTCGATCTGATTTCGAGCGAGATCAAGCTCAAGAAATCAGGCCGAAACTGGACGGGTCTTTGTCCTTTTCACGAGGACAAGAATCCGTCCTTTTCCGTTTCCGAACTCACCGGTTCCTACCGATGCTGGTCATGCGGAGCCAAGGGCGATGTGTTCACATGGGTGATGGAGCGTCAGCGGATGTCCTTCCGGGAAGCCCTGGAGTTTCTCGCTGCAAGAGCCGGGATCGAACTCGCCAAACTCCAGCAAGAAGGACCCAGCAAGCGGCAAACCTACGTCCAACTGATGGAAGCGGCTCAAGCGTTCTTCCAAGAGTCGCTAGAGGCCTCGGCCGAAGCCAAGGCCTATCTGCGGGAGCGCCGTATCGATTCCGAGACCGTCGCGGCTTGGGGGATCGGCTACGCGCCCATCCAGCCCGACATCTTGCCCACGATTCTCAAGCGGAAGGGCTTCAGCCTCGCCGATGCCCAAGAGGTCTTCCTCGTCGATGGCGATCCTCAAGCCGGATATGGGGCCAAGTTCCGGGATCGCATCATGTTCCCGATCCACGATGAACGCGGGACGCTTGTCGCTTTCGGAGGCCGCCTATTGGGCCAGGGCAAGGCCAAGTACATCAATAGCTCGGACACGCCGCTCTATCGAAAGAGCAGGGTGCTCTATGGGCTGAGCAAGGCCAAGGAAGCCATCCAAGTCGAAGACCGCTCCGTTTTGGTGGAGGGCTATCTCGACGTGATTGCCTGCCACCGTGCGGGCGTGCAGACTGCGGTCGCCAGCCTCGGGACGAGTCTCACCGAAGACCAGGCCAAACTCCTGCGGCGCTGGTGCAAGAGCGTCACCGTGCTCTACGACAGTGACGAGGCCGGCCAGAAAGCCGCCGAAAAAGCCGCTGAGATCTTTCGGCCCGAAGGCTTTGAGGTGCAGGTCAGCCTCATGCCACCCGGACAAGATCCAGATTCGCTTCTGCGTAATGTGGGACCAACTCCGATCCTCCAGGCGGTCGAGAAGGGTTTGCGACCGCTCGACTTCCGGATCGCCCAGATCGAGGCCAAGCTCCAGCCGAGCGAGTCCGAGTTCTGGGATCAGGTTGTCGAGGCTCTCCTCGCCGAAAAGGACGCCCTCCAGCAGGCCAAGTGGATCGAGCGCCTCGCCCCCAAACACCCCGAGCTCCGGGATCCAGTCCTTGCCCGGCAGGCGCTTATGAGGCAACTTCGGGCCAAGTCCGCCCCCGTTGCCGCCTCGGCCGAAACAAAGCGCCGAAAGCGGGAACGGTTTGGGTCGGTGGATCTTCGCGGACCCGAACGAGTGGTTTTCTCCGCTCTGGCTGACGAGTTGTTGCGGCCCCTCGCTTGGTCAGGGCTTCAGGTCATTGGGGGGTTCCGATCCGCTGCTGCACTTGGATGGCGCACCATGTTGCTTGGGTGCCTTAAAGAGTGTCCCGAAGGACCGATCGCCGAGTGGACTGGCCGACTTGAACCCGTCGAAGTCCGCTATGACTTCCTTGATTTCTTGATGAACGCCCCTCACCAGCCGTCTCGCGAAGATGTGGAAGGAGCCATCGCATCTCTCAAGAGCGATGCCGAGCGGGGCGAAATCCGACGTTTGGCCCTCATCGAAGGGGACCTGGACGACGATCAACTTGCTGAAATCAACGCAAGAATCCGGCGCCTTAAGGGTGTAGAGTAGATCTTGACAAAAGAATGTAGATTCACAGCTTGGAATCAGCCGATAGACAGAGTAAGATCCTATTAGCCTAGAGAATAGGGCTTGTGCCATGTCTACAAAAACTGAATCGCTCGTCCAAGAAGCGAAGTTAAAGGGCCCCACCGCCGACAACCCTCTGCGCCTCCAAAGGGCGATCTCCGGCCGTGGGGCCTCCGAACATTCCAATCCCCTCAGTGATCCGATTGCGGATGGGGTTGATCGATGGCTTGCGGGGATGACCCGAAAGAACCTGCTCACCGCTCACCAGGAGCAAGAGCTTGCCCGCCGCGCCCGCGCCGGCTGCAAAGAGAGTCACGACCGACTTGTAGAGGCCAATTATCGGCTGGTGGTCCATCAGGCCAAGGCGTTCCTCGGTCGAGGCGTCCCTCTTGCCGACCTGATCCAAGAAGGCAATATCGGCCTCGTTCGCGCGGTCCGCAAGTTTGATCCCGATCGGGGGTACCGATTCAGCACCTACGCCATCTGGTGGATCCGCCAAGCCCTCAGCCGGTGTGTGATGACCAACGGCAAACCGATGCGGTTGCCGGTCCACGCCTATGAGCGCTGGGTCCGACTGAGCCGAGTCGTCGATTCGTTGCGCCTCAGTTTGGGCCGCGAACCTCTCCCCGCCGACGTCAGCCAGAAGTGCGGCATTCGAGAGGAGACCGTGGAGCAGCTCCTCTGCGCTGGGCTGGATTCGGTGAGCCTCGATGCCCCCGCCGGCGACGCCATGACTCCGCTTGGCGATGCCACGGTAGATCCCGTTGCGCCGAATGAAACCCAAATCGTGGATTCTCTCAGCCGAAAGCTGGATGTCCAGGTGATCCTCCGCGCCCTAGCCCTCCGAGAGCGCCAGATCCTCGGACTGCGTTACGGGCTCGTGGACGGAAGTCCGCACTCCCTGGATTTCGTGGCTCGTCGACTCGGATGCACCCGCGAATATGTCCGCCAAGTCGAAAAGGATGCGCTCCTGAAAATCCGAGAAGAATATGCCTACCTTCAAGAAGGCGAAACGAACGAGCGACTCAGAGCCTAGTACCACCTGATGCAAGCACCGGATGTTGATGTCGTCCTCCATTCTGGGGACCGAATCCCGCTCCGTCAGCTGTGGTCAGAAAAGCCGCTGATCTTGGTGTTTCTGCGGCACTTTGGCTGAACGTTTTGCCGCGAGCAGGTAGCGCAGTTGCGCTTCGCCAAAAGTCTGAACATCGCCTTCGTCGCCATGGCCACTCCCGAGCAAGCGACCGAGTTCTTGCAAGGGTATCGGATGCCTCATCCCATGATCTGCGACCCCGATAAAGAACTCTACGGACACTTTGGCCTGGGTCGGGGCACGCCAGGGCAGATGTTCGGTCCCAGGATGTTCTTGCGGGGGTTTGGCGCAGTCCTTCGCGGCCATTGGGTGGGTTTGCCCATCGGAGATCCGTGGCAAATGCCCGGAATCTTCGTGATCCAGCCCGGTGGGGAAGTGAGTTGGGAGTACCGCAGCTCCGATGCGGCCGACAATCTATCGCTTGATCAGCTTAGCCGAGCGGTCGACGAAGGGTAGGGTGAATCCACTCCCGGCCGGGCCGATGAGGAAGGGCTTCGTGATGCACCGCGCTTCGATGATGGGGGGAAGATCCAGTCGAGTGCCGTCGAGATATCGAATCTCGGCCCCCAGTTCTCCCGCGATGACTAGGCTCGCGGCCACGTCATAGAGGTTCGCCTTATAGCTGATCAACCCCCGAAAGCTCTGACGAAAAACGAACGCGGCCTCCACGACATAAGCCCCCGCGTAGCGCATCTTGCCCGGAATCGGGTGGTGCTGGTAATCCCTCAAGAATCCGTCGTCATAGCTGAGGAGCTGGAACGGTTCGATCGGGCCTGCGGGGATCGGACTCAGGCGTTCGCCGTTGAGGTAAGCGCCCTTTCCGGCCCCGGCGGAATAGATCTCGTCGAAATCGGGCAGCGCGATGCAGCCCATCGTGATCGCGCCGTTCTGATAGTGGGCGATACTCACTCCCCAGAGCGGGGAGCCAAACGAGTAGTTGCTGGTGCCGTCCACCGGATCCACCAGCCAAAGGCCGGCTTGCCCGGGCGATTCGAACCCTTCTTCCTCGCCCCAAACCGTGCTTCCGGGGACGAGGCGGGGAAGTTCGATGCGCAAGAAGCTCTCGATCGCGCGGTCGGCGGCGGTGACCAGCGATCCATCCGGCTTGAGCTGGCGATTCTGCTCGGCCCGGAGCCGGCGAGCCATTTGCCCGCATTCCTTTCCCAACTCCACCAACCGCGCAAGAGATGCCACGTCCGCCATGGGCCCTATTTTAGCTGAGACCCGGCCAAGTTCCGCGCTCGGTTCTGTTATCGCGCCTCTATGCTCCCCGAGGATCCCTTATCTCCCCAACCGTTCCCCCATCGCTCCCCTATGCTTTTCGCTTTTTGCGGAGCACGGCGACAAGTCCCAGCCCCAGCGCGGCCAGCGTGCCCGGCTCGGGGACGGCGTCGATCTTGACGAGCTTCCGGTCTTGGTTGTTCGTACGGTTGATCAGGGTCGCATAGATCGAGTCGGTCACCGGATCGAGAACGGCGAAATCGAGGCGAAAAACGCTCTTGTCATACATGCCCTCGACGATATGATCGGTCAAGGCATAAGACTTGTCCCCTTCAAAAACATAGGGGGATGCACCGGCCAATTGCATTACGAATCCACGCTGGCTAATGTAGACCCGACCAGCATCCCACTCGGAGTTAGGAATCCATGGGAGACCCACCCATCCTGATTCTCGCCGCCACAGAAAGGCCCGCCCAGAGGGAGCAACCGCTCCGATGGTTCCAGCTTCATTCATGCTAGTCGGCAAAAAGGCCTGGCCAAAGGTGAGCCGTTCCAAGGAAGTCCCCTTCGAAAGAAAAATTTCGGTGGTGCTCGCTTGCTGGAAATCGAACTGGCTTGTTCCGATGACGAATTCTCCTTTGGAGTTGCCTCCCGCGACCCAGGTGTGCTTCAAGAGTTGGAACACCTCGGTCTGCCCGGTCGTGATATCGTGGATCGCGGCGGCAGTATTTGTCTCGCCATTGACCTCGGTGCCCCCGTAGCCATAAACAAACTTCGACCCTACGGCTCCGGTCAAAGCAATGTTGAATTCGTTCACATTGGCAACTTCACGGAGCTCATTTCCGAGTTCGTAAAGGTTGCGTTTGTTTCTCCCCTGAGGCTTCTGACCGTAGAGGATCGTGAGGTCGGGACCAACGGTCCAGGCTTCAGACCGTTCGAATCCGTATCGCAAGTTGTAGTTGCGTAGCACCCCGTTCCGGAGTCTCATCCCGATCCCTGACCCGCCGATGGTTCCGCCGGTCAAGGAAACCACTCCTCCATATGCCGAAGTTGTGGACAGAATCGGAGCCGAGGTTGGAAGAATCTTGGCTTTGAATCTTGGCGCGGCCCCCGCGACAGCAAGGTTAAGAAGACTTAACACAAAAAAAACTTCCAAACGAACCACCTTCTTAGTCTATCAAAAGCTGGGGCCTAGAGTGCTAGTTCTCTTGCTGGGATATTGGCTAGCGTCAAGTTGGCCCCACAGAGGGCGCGGACCTCGGGCAAGATCCATGGCAAAATCCGGAACAAGAATTCAATCACTCATGGCCACGCCTTGAACAATGAAGCCCGATGGGTACTGTAGAGTCAGCCGAGAGAGAACCTTCGTGTCCGTCCCGATTCCCACCCCCGCCGCCCGGATCACCGCCTTCGAAAGCCTTGCCTTTGGGATGTTTGTCCACTGGGGCCTTTACAGTCAGCTCGGCAAAGGCGAATGGGCGATGAATCTTCACCAGATCCCTAAAGACGAGTATCGCAAGCTCATGGCGACCTTCACGGCCCAGGACTTCGATGCCATCGAACTCGCCAGGACTGCGCGCAGGGCAGGGATGAAGTATCTGACCCACACAACCCGACACCACGACGGGTTCAGCCTCTATGACACTCGGGGCCTTTCGGATCTCGACATCACCCACACGCCCGCCGGTCGGGACCTGATCTTGGAACTCGTCGAAGCCTGCCGAGCTGAAGGGATTTTGCCCATGCTCTACTGCACGACCCTCGACTGGAGCGATCCGCGATTCGAGAGCGACTGGGCCGCCTACCATCGCTATCTTCAGGCCAGCGTTGAGCTTCTTTGCACCCAATACGGGAAGATTGGTGGCTTTTGGTTCGATGGCAACTGGAGTCGACCCGAGGCCGATTGGCACGAGGATGACCTCTATCGAATCATCCGCCGCTATCAGCCCGAAGCGATCATCATCAACAACTCTGGGATCGACGCGATGGGGCGAGGCGGCCATCCCGAAGTGGATAGCGTGACCTTTGAACGGGGCCGACCTAGACCGCAGGATCGGCAAGGAGCACCCAAATATGTGGCCTCGGAGATGTGCCACACCATGAACTTTCATTGGGGAGTCGCTACCCGAGACTTCAACTATCTCTCGCCCGCGCACGTGATCGAAGAACTCTGCTTTGCCCGCCGGGCCGGCGCGAACCTCTTAATGAATATCGGCCCCGAGTCTCAGGGCAAGATTCCCGCCTTTGAGTCCGCTGCGCTGGCTAGGGTGGGGGATTGGATAGAGATCCACGGTGGGAGGGAAGGCGTCCTGTATCACGGTCGCCCGTCCAGCGTGGTGGGCGAAGGGGACGATTTTGCCCTCCAGATTGGTGACGAGCTTTACCTCTTCATCACCGGTCTCACCGCAACCGGCAACACCATGGCTCATGACTCGGCTAGCCGCGGCCCTGGCCCACGAACCTTTTCCCAGGTTTTTGGCCGGTACCGAGAAGCCATCTGGCTCGACAGCGGTGAGTCGCTCGCTTTTGAGCACGCCCTTGACGATGGACTGCTCATGCTGAACGCCACTCAGTACCCCTACGGCACCAATACAGTCGTCAGGGTGGCTCGGCTGCGTTAGGGTTCCACGTTGAGATCCGAGGGATTGCGAGCATCCGCTCGGATAGGAACCGGCCGCCCGTCGGCGTGAGGACCACCACCTCTTCGAAGCCACCGACCTGCGCCGACCGGGGCGGAGGGTGGGAGACGCCGAAGGCGGCCGGGGTCCCACCCGGGAGTGGCCCCGGGCCGGGCGGCGCTCCACGCTGCTCCCCGAAACCAGGGCAAGCTCGCAGCCCTCTCCAATCAGGGGGCGGCGAGCCCGTTCGGTTGGGAACCTGAAAGGTCAGATCTCCGGCTTGCGCCAGATGAAGCTTCGCTGGGGCAAGAGGGTCTCGTCCTTGCGGATCGGCAAGTTGCTGGCCGCGAGCAAGTTCTGGATCCGCTCTTCGGCTTCCCGGCGAAACTCCTCAAACTGTCGCTCCATCTCATTGCGGGTCTCGTCCATGTCGTCGAGCATCCGAAGGATGATCTCGACCCCCGCCAGGTTCACCCCCAGTTCTTGGGTCAATCGCTGAATTTTGCGGACACGGGCGATATCGGCTTCGCTGTAGAGCCGATTCTTCGCCCCGACCCGGCTGGGGGTCACGAGCCCAAGGCGCTCATATTGCCGCAATGTCTGCGGGTGGACGCCGCAGAGTTCGCTCGCCACCCCGATCATGTAGACCGGTCGATTTTCGGTTCTCATGCCTTCACCTGGGTCAGTTTTTCGAGCAGCGCCCGCTCTTCGGCGGAGATCGACTTCGGAATCTGGATCTTCACCCGGACGAGAAGGTTTCCGCGTCCGCCCTTCATAAGGCTAATGCCCTGTCCACCCAGCCGCAAGACTTGGCCGTTTTGGGTGCATTCTCCCAAGGTGACTGTGACTGACCCGCGAAGGGTCGGGACCTTGATGTCGCCTCCCAAAAGCGCAGTGGTATAGGGCACCGAGATCTCGGTTTCCAGGTCTTCGCCCCGCCGCTTGAATTGGGTGTGGGGAATCTCGCGAATCAGGACGTAGAGGTCGCCCGTGCGCCCATTCGCGCCGCGGGAACCTCGGCCAGGGACGCGCAACTTCTTGCCTTCTTGAATCCCGGCCGGAATCTTGACTTCCACCCGCCGGGTTCCCGGCAGTGCGCCGTCGCCGCCGCAGGTCGGGCAGCTATCCAGGTTGCTTCGACCGGTCCCCTGGCAAGCCCCACAACCCTGGACCATCCCAAACATGTTGCGAATTTGTCCCGAACCGCCGCACTGGCTGCAAGGCCCCATGTGGCGCAATCGGACCTGCCCCGTGCCGTCGCAAGTTTTGCAGGCGTCGTCAGCTTGGTAGGTGAAGACGCGCTGGGTGCCGCTGTCGATCTCTTCCAGGGTGAGATCGACCGCTTGCTCAAAGTCCGAGGGAGCCGCCTGCGCCCGACGGCGTGGTTGACCAAATCCAAAGTCGATCCCTCCGCCAAGGAACTGGTCGAAGATCGAGCCGAGGTCGCCGCCAAAGTCGGTGTTTTGGGCCGCGCTCGGGTCAATCCGATCCCAATTGCTCCCAAATTGGTCGTAAAGCTTGCGCTTTTCGGGGTCGCTGAGCACCTCATAGGCCTCATTGACCTCCTTGAACCGAGCTTCGGCCTGGGCATTGTTCGGATTGAGGTCCGGGTGGTGCTGGCGAGCAAGGCGGCGGTAGGCCTCCTTGATCTTCTTGTCGTCGGCCTTACGGTCGACGCCCAACGCCTGATAGAAATCCTTTTTGACCGTGCTCATGCGCTCAAGTCTATGAGTATACAACGCTCAAGTCCTGTCGAGTGTTTCATGGAGGTTTCTAGGATCTTGTCCATAAAAATAGTCATCTAGGTTCAGGCTGGCCAGACCGACAATCTAGAGCGATGGAATTGGAGTCGATGGCGATTCGGATCGCGCGCAACGAGAATCTGCCTGTCCTTCCTCAGGTAGCTCGCTTTATGCTTGAGCGAACGAACGACCCCAATCTCTCCGCCCGCGAAATCGAGAAGGTGGTCGAAAAAGACCCGGCGATTGCGGCCAAGGTCATCAAGGCGGCTTCCTCGGCTCAATTCGGGGGGAACTCGCTGACCTCGATTGGAGCGGCGATCACCATTCTTGGCCTTCAACAACTCAAGCAGATCGTCATGAGTGCCTCGTTTCAGGCCATGCTGAGTAACGGCCAACCGGCCGGTGAGTTCAACCCCATGGAATATTGGCGTCACTCGATTGCGGTCGGGGCGGGGGCCAAGATCATGGGCCGACTGAAGGGGCTCAAGAACGTCGAAGAACTCTATATGGCGGGGATGCTCCACGATGTCGGAATGCTCGTCATGGTGAGGTTTTTGCCCGCAAAGTTTGACCTGATCCTTGCTCAAGCGATCTCCGAAAATCGCCCCATTCATGAGGTCGAGCAAGAAATTTTGGGGTGGGACCACACCCAGGTGGGCGACCTCTTGGCCCAAAAGTGGGGACTGAGTCCCGTGATTCGGGCCGCGATCCGCTTCCACCACCAGCCACTCTTTGACGAGGACCAACCGACCACCACGGCCATGATCGCCGTCGCGAACGACCTCAGCCACACCGTCGGCTTTCTGAACAACGCCCCGACCTGTGCCTACGAGGTCTGCGGATCGGCCCTCGAAGAGATCGGCATTCCCGCCGCTCAACTCCCCACTGTGGGCGAGGTCATGGTCAATGAAGTGACTAAGGCCGAGACGGTGCTCGGCCTTAGTCAACTTGGGATCGCAGCCTAAGCTCTAGTGATCGTCTTCGTGGTCCTTGCGCGACTTTTCATAGGCCGAGATCAGCGCCTGGGCTTCGTGCTCGGGGAGCTCGTCGTAGTGCGAGTTCCGCATCCGGAAACGCCCCCGACCCTTGGTGATCGACCGAAGATCGAGGGCGTATCGGATCATCGTCGCCATCGGGACTAGGGCGTGGACCTCGGTTTTGTCTGCCGTCAGCGGCTCCATCCCGTTGATCCGTCCGCGCCGTCCGTTCAGGTCTCCAACCACATCGCCGACGCACTCATTCGGAACATCGACATGGAGTTCCAAGATGGGTTCTAGGATCACCGGGCTGGCCGCCGCCGCCGCCGTGCGGAAACCGAGTGAGCCCGCGATCTTGAAGGCCGCTTCGCTGCTGTCCACGTCGTGATAGCTTCCGTCGGTGACCACCGTTTTGATGTCGATAACGGGGAACCCGGCCAAAAAGCCCTTGTCCATCGTCTCGCGCACGCCCTTTTCGATGGCGGGGATGAAGTTCTTTGGAATCGCGCCACCGACCACCTTGCTTTCGAACTCAAACCCCGTTCCGCGCGGGAGCGGTTCGAGTTCCAGCCAGCAGTCGCCAAATTGGCCCTTTCCACCCGTTTGCCGCTTGTGGCGACCTTGGGCCTTGGCCTTCTTGCGGATCGTCTCGCGGTAGGGAACTCGGGCCTCTTCGATCGTCACCGTGACGCCAAACCGGGTCTTGAGCTTGTCGATGGCGGTTTCGAGGTGAATATCGCCCATGCCGCTCAGGATCTCTTGGTGCAGTCCGGGGTCGCGTTCGTAGTGCAGGGTCGGATCTTCTTCGAGAAGCCGTTGGAGGGCGGGGCCGAGTTTGTCTTCGTCCGACTTGGAGACGGGCTTGATCGCCACGCGGAAGATCGGCTCGGGGAAGTGGATTGGCTCCAACTCGACTTTGGCCTTGGGCGAACAGAGCGTATCGCCCGTGCTCACGTTTTGGAGCTTGGCCACCGCGCAGAGGTCGCCGGGCATCACGATCGTCGCCGGTTCGGTCCCTTTTCCATGAGAAAAGTAGAGGTTGTGTAGCTTTTCTTCATTTCCTGTGCGGCTGTTCAAGACCACCTGATCCTGCTTGATCTGACCGCTAAAGACCCGGACGTAGTTGATCTTTCCGACATAGGGGTCGGCGGTGGACTTATACACAAAGGCCGTCAGCGGAGCGTCGGGGTCTGGCTTCAACTCGAGGTCGCCGTGTTTCTTGGGCATCTCAGCCGGGCTGGGAAGCTCGCCAATGATCCGGTCGAGCAGGGTGGCGACGCCGATGCCGCTCTGGGCCGAACCGAGGAGCACCGGAACAACCCGACCGGTCTCGGTTCCGACCAGCAGGCCATGTTCGATCTCGGCTTCGGTGAGTTCTTGGCCCTCCAAGTATTTCATCGCCAGGTCGTCATCGCCCTCGGCGGCGGCGTCCATCATCTTCTCGCGTCGGACGGCGGCTTCATCGGCGTAGGCTGCCGGGATATCGTCAATTTCGATGCCTCGGTCCTTGCCTTTATAGACCTTCATGCTGAGCAGGTCGAGGACTCCGCTGAACATCGCTTGGTGGCCGATCGGGATCTGGACGTTGACGATCTTGCGGCCATATCGCTCGTGCAAGGTGTTGATCAAGCCTTCGTAGTCGGCGTTGTCACGCTCCAACTTGTTGATAAAGATGCAACGGGCCAGGCCGTATTCTTCGGCGATCTCCCAAGCGGCTTCAAAGCCGACATCGAGGTCCTTCTTGGCTTCGCAGACAAAGATCATTCCCTCGACGACTCGGGCGACGCCGTGGAGATCGCCGACAAAGTCGGCAAATCCGGGGACGTCGATCAGGTTGATCTTGTGGTCGTGCCATTCCAGCGGTAGGACGCTGGCGCTGAGGCTGATCTTGCGCCGGATTTCGAGCGGGTCGGTATCGGACTGGGTGTTCCCTCCCTCGATTCCGCCGAGACGTTCGATCGCCCCGGCGGTGTAGAGGAGGTGCTCGACGAGCATAGTCTTTCCAGACC
>DDSL01000035.1 GCA_002343825.1 Chthonomonas sp. UBA2391 | reverse complement strand
TCAGCGCCGAGACGGGGATCTTTGGCCTTCAGCAGCGTCGCCAGCGCGAGTTCGGCGGACTGACGTTTGGAGCGCAGATCGATGAGCTGGTCGTTCCAGGTCTTCTCGTCCATCTCCTTGGGCCGGGGGCTGGTGACCCAGTCGGTCTCCTGCTTGGTCGCGATCTGGACCGCGCTGCGAGCTTTCCGGACCTCCTCGTCGGTTTCGGCGGCCTTTTCGCTGATCTTGGCCCGGGTCTGGAGGGTCAGCCCCGCCGCGCGCAGCGTCGGGAGCCAGGGGTACGAGGATTCGGGGTGATCGAGCCAGCCGAGGCGGAGAAGTGACTTGTTGGTCTCAGCCCCGATACTGCCGAGTTCCCCCGCCCGCGAGAGTCCCTGGGACGTGAGGAGGGTGGTGACAAGTTCGAGGGATCGGCCACTCAATGCCGAAACGACGGTGTGATCCCCACGTTCAGCGGCGAAGATCCCGAGGTTGACGAGGCTGAATAGCACATCCAGGGAGTTTGGGGCGACCTTCTCTTGGATGGCAAGGGCGGCCTCTTGTGAACGCCTACCCTCATTCAGGTCCCCTTTATCGCTGGCAACAACACCAAGCGCGGTTAGGCTTTGAGCTTCATCCAGTGTGCCCGGGCAGATGCGATGCCTCAGATCCGCAGCTGACCTGAACAGCCGCTCTGATTCGGAGTAATCCTGTCGGTCTCTTGCAATTATGCCCAATAGGTGCTGGGACAAGGCGAAGTCCGAGGTACCGGGTGCTATCTTACCCAGGATGGAAGCAGAGCGATCGCACCATGTGCGAGCCTCCTCCAGATTCCCGAGTTCGTGAGCGATGCGACCCAAATTGCCCATGAGTCCAGCCATCTCGAAGGAGTCTGGTGCGAGTTTCTCAAAGATCGCCAGGGCAGATCGAAAATGCCGATCAGCAATCTCAAGTTGACCGCTTTCCAATGCGATCAAGCCGAGGTTGTTCGTAGCCCGTCCGCAGCTCATCGACCCGGGAGCATGTTTGTTGAAGATGCTTAGCGCTGCAAGACAAAGGCTGCCTCCCTTCTCGAGGTCTCCCATTTTCGTTACAAGCGCGCTCATGTTTGACAAGCTCTCTGCAAGACGTAGAGAATCCGGGGCGATTTGTCTTCTAATTTCCAGTGCAACAGTCCATCGTCGTAGGGCTTCTTCTAGATCACCGTCCTGCCATGCGAGAACCCCAAGGTTATGTGCTGTCAGCGCCAAGTCTTCGCTGTTCTGACTAGTCCTTTGGTAAATGGTATACGCAACCAAGTACCTTCGGCGTGCAGTTTGTAAATCTCCTCGTCGCCAGGAGATGTCAGCCAGCAGAAAGTAGTTGTAAGCAATAATCCATGTGCCAGGGAAGAGACCTTCCTGAATACTAACTGCCGCCAAGATGAAGCGCTCGGCATCATCGAAGTTTCCCATAGCATGAGCTACAAACCCAAGATCTGTTACGCTTGTTGCCAAGTCTGCGGAGTCGGGGAGGAGTCTTTCGTAGATCGATACGGACTCTCGAAAGGCACTTTCTGCATTGTGTGGATAACCTTCGCTATAGGATATCCTCCCAAGTGAACGGAGCGCGGATGCCAAGGGAAGTTCCAAGGTGAATTCGCGCAAGATCTCCACGACCTTCCGCGCGACGGGGAGAGCCTCCGCGAACTTCCGCTCCGCCATCAACCGATCCCGCTCGGCAGCAAGCCTTTCCCACTCCTCAGGCTCGGCCTTGCCCCCGAGCCGCTCGATTGCGAGTTTCAGCTCTTCAACTCGCCCCCCCGCCTTCCACGCCCGCTCAAACTCGGCGAGGGCGAGACCCGGGAAGCCCGCCACCTCCAACCACTCGCCGTGCTTGCCGTGCCAGTCCTGCTTCACGCCGGAACTCGGGTTGGGCCTGGCCACGAACTCGGGGAACATCACCGCCAGGGCGTCCTGCAGCCGCGACACCAGTCCCGCCGAGGCCCACACGTCCCCGAGCGCCAGCCCTAGGGCCACGGGATCGTCGGCCAGGACCCCACGAAGGTCCTTCTCCGCGGCTTCCAGGGCCGAGCGCTCTGCCGGGCTCATGAGCCGGACCCACGTGCTGCCGACCGACGGACTCCCCGCCCCGGACTGGGTCACGCGGACCTGGACCCACACTCCCGGCTTCACCTTGTCGCCTGGCAATCCCAGCGAGGGGTCCTTGCCCGCGCGCTTCGACCACAGCTTCTTTCCGGCCCCATCGAGCAGCTCGACGACGGTCTTCGTCACGCCGGCCGCGGGGTTCCAGGTCACCGTGATCGGACCCGAGACGATCGCCCCAACCGGCTTCACCGAGCTGTCGTCGCCGCGGATGCGGCCCGCCATCGTCGGGGGCTTGGCTCCGGGGGTCTGGCGGATCGGCTTCTCGCGGTGGAGCAAGACCAGGGCGGCTCCCTCGAGGACCTTGAGCGAACGCTCCTCGACCTGCCAGGCTCCCTTCTCGGGGAGGCGGAACGTCTCGCGGCTGAGGTCCATCCGCAGCGTGGCCTTGGGCTTCTCGACGACGGTGATTTTGTCGCCGACCCGCAAGCGGACATATCGGCCCGCCCATTGCGGGTCTCGGCCGGTCCGTTCGAGGCGGACCTTCCCCTCGGCGACGGAAAGCGTCCCGACCAACTTCGGCAGTGAGGCCGGCTGGGACAACAGCACGACAAGCAACAAACCTTGCGAGAGCATGGCAATCTCCTGCTTGCATTCTAGCAATGAAGGACAACCGAACGGCGAAAAATCACCGCCGGCCTGCGATTCGCTCAGTCCCATGGGAATTGAATCCCTTCCGAGCCGCCTTGAGCACGCTTTCGGGATCATTGACGTTCTCGCGCGTGGTTGAGAACGCGATCGAGCCACTGGGCGGACGCGACTCATCGCGATCGTCTCGCGGGATCATCGGCCTGCAGTCCTTCCCCGACGGCAAGGACCGCCCGACGGGATCGGCTACGGGTATCTTCCGATCGCGACCCGGCAAAGTTGACCGCATGGCGCTCCCTCGCGACGCGCGATCGCGGATCAAGGGACGGCGATGCCGGATGCGCAGGGACCCAGGTGCACCGATGGCGAACCTCACTCTCATCTGCTTTGTCCTCTCGCTCGCGCCGATCATGACTTCTCCAACCTCCGATCCAAGTTCGACGCTGCTCCCCCATCCGAAGCGCGGGTTCGTGAGTACGACCCCGGGCGTCACGTGGGAGCAGGGGCTCCTTTGCGGGAACGGAACGATCGGCGCGAACCTCCTCGGCCAGCCACTCGACGAGACCCTGATCTACACCCATCACCGCCTGTTTCTGCCGATGGGACCGCCCGTCGTGCCGCCGGACTCGTCGGCGCGACTCTTCGAGGTCCGACGACTGATCGATCGGGGCCTGTACAAACAGGCGGCTCAGCTGGCCTTCGATCTCTCGGGGCAAGAAAGCTTCCTGTATCCCGATCCGTTCGTGCCGGCCTTCGACATGCGCGTGCGGATGCCCGGACACGGCCCGGTTCGAGACTATGCCCGAAGCGTCGACTTCCAAACCGGGGAGGCCACCGTGCGGTGGGCTGACGAAGCAGGGACTTTCGAGCGGCGAGCGTTCGTTTCCAGAGCCGACGGTGTTGGCCTGATACAGATATCGGGTCCAGGAAAAGGGTCGATCGACTGCACCTTGGAGCTTGGTCCGCGGACCCCCGAGATCGGCCTCGGGGCCAAGACCGTAGAGGCATCGAACGAAGTGTTTCGCAGCCATGTCTCGAATCTCGTTGCCGACGCCGATCGGACCCATCTGACCTTTTCGAGCACCTTCACGCGCGCATATCCGGGCAGCATTCATCGCCTGGAGGGGGTCTGCCGTGTGGTGGCGACGGGCGGAAAGGTGACGGCGGAGGGCGGCGTCATGAAGATCGAGGACGCGGATCGAGTCCTCGTCTTTACGGCGATCGAGCCGATTTACGATCCAGGTCTGCCAAAGATCGAAGCGATGAAGAAACAGCTCGATCGCCTCCCGACCGGCTATGCCGCACTGCTCAAGCGACATGCGGCGATACACGGGAAGCTCTTCAATCGTGTGCTCCTCGATCTCGGTGGCGGGTCCGCTCGTGATAAGACCTCCGAGGCATTGATTGCGGCATCGACCAACGAGGACTTGTCGCCGGCGTTGACCGAGAAGGTCTTCGACGCGGGCCGATACAACATCATTTGCTCGACCGGCGAGCTCCCGCCGACCCTTCAGGGCATCTGGGCCGGCACGTACGTGCCGGCGTGGGCGAGCGACTTCACGCATAACGGCAACGTGCCTTCGGCGATCGCAGGCATGCTTCCCGGAAACACACCCGAGCTGATGCTCGCCTACACGTCCTACATCGAGTCCCTTGTTCCTTATCTGCGTGTCAACGCCAAACACATCTTCGGAGCCCGCGGCATTATCTTGCCGTCACGTTCTACGACCAACGGCTATAACAACGCACTGGCTCCGGACTTCGCCGGCGGCATGTGGGTGGCGGGCGCGGCCTGGGCCGCACGCTTCTTCTACGATTACTACCTTTTCACCGGTGATCGCGCGTATCTGAAGGAACATGCCCTGCCCTTCATGGAGGAAGCGGCGCTGTTCTTCGAAGACTATCTCTACCTCGGACCGGACGGTAAGTACGTCTTCAACCCGACGACGTCTCCTGAGAATTTCCCCAAGAACACGGGCTCTCAAGCCACTTACAATGCGACGATGGATGTCGCGGTGGCGAAAGAACTGTTCGCGAACCTCATCATGGCATCGCAGCACCTTGGGGTCAACAAGTCGAAAATCCCGGTGTGGAAGCGGATGCTCGAGCGAATGCCGCCGTACATGATCGGCAGCGATGGCGTGGTCAAGGAGTGGCTCACGCCGCGCATCGCGGATAACCTCGACCACCGGCATTCGTCGCAGCTCTATCCGTTGTTCTATACGATGCCGGACGAGCTTGCCAAGAACCCCAAGCTGCAAGCGGCCTTTCGCAAGATCGTCCAGATCAAACTGGAAAACCACTACAAGAACGCCGGATTCATGTCGTTTGGACTCGTCCAACTTGGCCAAGCCGCCGCAACTCTCGGTGATGGAGCATTGGCTTACCAGGCCGTCGTGAGGCTGGTGAACAGCTACTGGCTAAGCAACCTGGCCTCGATGCATAACCCCCGATCCCTCTTGAACATGGATGTGAGCGGGGGCCTGCCCGCCGTCGTCATTCAGATGCTGGTGAACTCGGTGCCGGGTAGGCTCTCGCTGCTGCCGGCGTTGCCTCAGGAATGGCCGATAGGGGCCATCGAAGGAGTCCTGTGCCGGGGCCAAGTCGAGGTCAAGCGCATGACGTGGAAGCCGGGCCAGATCACCGTGGCTCTTTCCTCGAAGCACGCTCAAACGCTGGAGATCCAGTTGCCGTCACGCGTCGAGCGCGTCACGACGTCCTCCGGAGTGGCGCAGGCCGTTCGAGGTGGCAATGGCCGAGTGGTGAAGGTCGTTCTCCCGGCCGGGAAAGCCGTGTCGTTCACGTTCACGCTCGGATAACTCCGGAGACAGGACTTCAGCGGAGAAGCTCTTTCACGACGTGCCCGTGGACGTCGGTGAGGCGGAAGTCACGACCCTGAAAGTGGTACGTGAGTTGGGTATGGTCGATGCCCAACTGGTGCAGCATGGTCGCGTGGAGATCGTGAACATGCACCGCCCCTGGCGTGAACTCGGATGCGCTCGGGTCGATGATCGCTCCGTCCTTATCCACGATGTTGTAGCCGAAGTCGTCCGTTTGGCCATAGACGAGACCGGGTTTGACCCCGCCGCCCGCCATCCAGATCGTGAACGCCCGTGGGTGGTGGTCGCGGCCGTAGTTCGTCTGAGTAAGGGGCCCCTGGCAGTACACGGTTCGGCCGAATTCACCCGCCCACACGACGAGGGTGTCCTCCAGGAGTCCGCGCCGTTTCAGGTCGGTGATGAGGGCGGC
>DDSL01000055.1 GCA_002343825.1 Chthonomonas sp. UBA2391 | reverse complement strand
GCGACGGGGCCCCTGGGTCGGGCGAGGCCTCGGGCTCGGGCGGCGAACCTGATCCCTCCTCTCAAGCTGGACTCTCCACCACGCGCAGGGCATTCCGGCGACTGAATCGACCGGTGTGCTGACCCGCGAGTTGGCCGCAAGCGGCGGCGATGTCGTGCCCGCGCTCGACCCGCTCCGTCGCGTTGGTGCCCCTCTTTTCCAGCTCTCGTCGGAAGTTCCGGACCCGATCGCGCGAGGGCCGGCTGAAGCCGTGGCCAGTGTCCACCCAATTGAACGGGATCAAGTTGACAACGCAAGGCACCCCCTTCACGAGTTCAGCGAGCAAGGCCGCCTGTTCCGGAGTGTCGTTCACCTCGTGGATCAACAGATATTCGATCGTGATTTTTCGCCCGGTCGTGTTGTGGTAGTCGCGCATGGCTCGCATGACTTCTTTCACCGGCCACTTTTGGTTGACTGGCATCAATCGAGATCGGACCTCGTCCACAGGCGAATGGAGACTCAGGGCCAGGTGGATCGGCAACTTGTGCGTCGCGAGTTCACGAATCTGGGGCACCAATCCCACCGTGCTGACGGTGATCCGACGGTGGCTGATCCCGACCTCATCGTGTAAAAGGCGAATCGCCTTCAGCAAGTTGGGCAAGTTCAAGAGCGGCTCACCCATGCCCATGAAGACCACGTGGCTGATCGGTCGCGGGGTCAAGCTCTGGAGCATCAGATATTGACCGACGATCTCACCTGCACTCAGGTTTCGGTCGAATCCGCCCAGTCCGGTCGCGCAGAAGGTGCAGCCCATTGGACATCCCACCTGGGTGCTGAGACAGCAGCTCACCCGATCGGCATAAGGGAGCAAAACGCATTCGAAGACTTGCTGGTCCCCGTTGTGGACTAGAAGCTTGTCCACGCCATCCAGCGAGGTGGCATGTTTGGCCACTTGCAGCGGGCTGACCTGATAACCCTCGGCGAGCCGGACCCGAAAAGCCGCCGGCAAATCGGACATCGAGGCGAGATCCTGAGCCGCGTGGCGATAGAGATGAACGGCGAGTTGGCGTCCGCGCATGGCCCGTTCGCCGAGTTCGGTGGCGACGGCGCTCAATTCCCGGGCATCAAGCCCGATCAGGGAAGGCAAAACCCCAGCCATTCGAACCGCGAGTGTACCCGTCGACGATCCGGTACTCTCCCAGATTGATGACTCGCCGCGCGGTTCTGGATGTCGGATCGAACTCTATCTTGCTACTCGTGGCCGCGGCCTCCGGAGACCAATGGCAGACCGTGCACGAAGAAACGCGCGTGACCGGCCTCGGAACCGGAACCAAGACGACTGGCCTTCTGCAGCCCGAACCCATGGCTGAGAGCCTCGCGGCGCTGCGAGAATTCTTTAGCAAAGCTCACGAACTCGGGGCCGAGCGGATCGTCGCTGGAGGCACGATGGCTCTACGGATCGCCAACAACTCCGGAGATTTTTTGGCAGCCGCCGAAGCGCAGTCGACGCCGGTGCGGGTCCTCTCAGGAACGGAGGAGGCAGAACTCGGCTTCCTCGCCGTCGCGGACGATCCCGCGTTCCGCGAGCACGATCGCATCAGCATCATCGACCCAGGCGGGCACAGCACCGAGTTGGTCACCGCCGACCGAACCTGGCACCAACCGGCGGGGGCGCCCTATGCGCTCAGCAGTTGGGACATCCGGTTCCGCCGGAGTTATCCGGTTGGCGCACTTGGACTCCGCGAGACCTTGCTCCATGCCGAATCGCCCGACTTCAGCGCACGGCTCAAAGCCGTCGCCGCGATCGACGATGAGATCGGACTCTGTTATCTCCCGAACCAGAGCGGCCACTCCATCGTGCTCGGGGCGACGGGGGTCAATCTGATCAATATCCGCAACGGGTGGACCGATTGGCGCCCCAGCGAGATCCATGCGAGCTACCTGGACTACGAGGAGGTGGGGCGCGCAGTGGGATGGATGTTTGACCTGGATGATGCGGGACGCGCGGCCATCGTCGGCATCGAAAAAGGGAGGGAAAAGACGCTGCACATCGGGGCCCTGATTTTGGAGAGGTTCCTGCAATCTTTGCGCACCCTTGGGACTTCCGTGAGTGTGCGCGGGTGGCGACATGCGCTCCTTGAGAGACTTAACGAGCCGGCTTGGCGATAAAGTCAAGCAAAATTTCTTGCCTGGTTCCCAGGAGTCTACAGTAGACTGAGAGAGCAATGAGGCAGTTTTGCGCTGGGTTGTTGGTTGCAGCCCTCACGGTTCCTTGCTTGGCGGCAATCGGTGAGACGATCCGAATCCCCCGAACCACATCGATCTTTTGGCCCTACATCGACAACAACCTGGATAACTTTAGTTGTTCTGCCGGCGGACTTCGAATCGTTTTCTCGACCTCCTCGGCCCTTATCCTCGACGAGCCAACCAACGATTTCGATATTTTCTACTATGACACCGCTCTCCAGATCGCAAAAATCGTGAACGAGCGGCCCAACGGGGCCAACACCTCGGCCACCGACGGCTGGATCAGTGGGGATGGCGGATTCGTCGCGTTTGTCGCCGGAACGACGGACCTGGTGGCCGGTCATCCGAGCACCCCGAGTGTCTATGTTTACGACGTCTTCGCCGGAACGCATAGCGTCGCCTCGTTGAACACGGCCGGCCAACCCCTTACCTCGACCTCAGCCAATCCGCACATCAACTCCAATGGCCAGTTCGTCGTTTTCGATTCGGCTGCGACCAATGCCGTTCCCGGTGATACCAATGGCACCACCGATGTCTTCATTCGGGATCGAGCTGCCAACACAACCCAGCGCGTTTCGATTGCCGGAGCGACTCAAGGGAATGGAGCGAGCACCAATGCAATGGTCTCAGCCTTTGGCCGGTTCGTAGCGTTTGAATCGGTTGCCACGAACTTGGTTCCGGGGGATACCAACGGCAAGCGGGATGTCTTTGTACGGGACATGGTGACCGGAGCAATCGCCCGGGTCAGCAACCGCGCAAGCGGAGCTCAAAGTCAGTCCGACAGTTTCCTCAAGGGATTCAGTGACGACGGCACCCGCGTGCTCTTCACCTCGGCGGATCCCATTTTGCCAAACGTGGTCGGTACCTCGACAAAGCTGTGGTACCTCAACGTGACAACGGGGGTCTACCAAGGGGTTCCGCTCAACGTAAATGGGCTCCTTGGCGGGATCAGTGAGGTCCAGCCGCCGCGACTGAGCCGGGATGGAATCTACGTTTCGTTCAGTTCGACCGATGACAAGCTGGTCCCCAATGACACCGTAATGGTGGACGCCTTTGTGCGAAACATGGTCGCAGGCGGAATCCAAAAGGTCAGCGTTCGAAGTTCTGGCGACCCCGGAACCAGCGCCTCCTATGCACAAGCGGTTTCCGATGGAGGCCTCTATACCTTCTTCGAGTCGCTTGATCGCGAGATGACCAATCTAACAACGCTCGAAAACTCGACCGAGAACTATGTCCGCGGCCTTGGGCTCACGCGACTTGCCATCCGGGCCCTCGAAACCAACGCGAATGGGGCCACGAACAGCCTTTCGATCAGCGGAACTGGCCGGTACGTGGTCTTCGCTTCGGAGATGTCCAACTTGGTTCTCGGCGACACAAACTTGCAGAGGGACATTTTCCTTTGGGACCGCACCAACGACGACATCACCTTGCTTAGCCAAACCGCCGGTGGAGTCCTAGGCGATAACTTCTCTCAGTTCCCCATCATCTCTCGGGATGGCTCGACGGTCGCTTTCAGAACTCGCGCACAAAACCTTGTGGGCGGATCGTTTTCCAACGATTGTATTGTCCGAAAGGACGTTGCGACGGGGGCCCTTTCGGTGGTGTCGAAGTTCCCATCTGGGGTCCCCGCGTCGGGGACCAATGCCGATGTCTCGGCTGACGGGAGATACATCTCGTTCGCATCCTCCCAAGAAGTTCAAGGCGGATCAACCGACTCACTGATCGACGTCTACCTTTACGACAGCACGACCTCGTCCAACATCCTGGTCTCGACGGATGTGAACCTAGCAGGGGCCAATGGCGCAGCCGAGAGTCCGGTCATGAGCAACGACGGAGAGTGGATCGCCTACCTTTCGTCATCGGCCCGACTTGTGAATGGCGACACCAACGGGATCCGCGACGTCTTCCTTTACAATCGACCGTTGGGGACTAATTCGCGCCTCCTGAAGCCTGACGGTGGACAGTTTACTCTTGCTGCCACCAATGTGGAAATCTCCGGCGATGGACGGTTTTTGTTCATCGAAACCACCGAATCGCTCTTGCCCGAAGACGTCTGGACCGGAAGCGACATCTATCGATACCGAATCTCGGACGGCCGATGGGATATGGTTCGCCGAAACCCCACGAGTACGGTGGGCGGAATCATTCTCCACCACTGTGACGGAACGGGGCGATACGTACTTCTAGAGACTAACGTCGACCGATTGGATGGCAACACTTACGGCGCCGCCCAGTACTACGTCTATGATATGAACCAAGGTCAGTTTAACTTGGTCAGCAAGAGCACGGCTGGGATGGCCGCGATTTCGGTTTCGCAGACGGTGGACCCGGAGATCAGCAATAACGGCGAATTTGTCGCCTTCGTCAGCTCGACGTCCAACCTCTCTCCCGAACGCAACGCGGGTCCCGCGCCGTTCAGCCATGAATTCGGCCCTCGTGGAGCGACGGTCTTGAGCGGCACGGTCGCTTGGAACGACTACACCGGGCCCCGCCCCCTGCCGGACTTTGTGCTCGAGTTTGAGGATCCCAGCGGTGACGTCATTCTCACCGTTTCCGACGGAACCACGGGTACCGGTAACTGGTCGGTCACGGTGGAAGGGACGGGAACCTACCAAGTCTTCGCCAAGGGTGATGGTTACCTGCGGCGCAGCGTTGGGACCATCACTCTGGGAAGCAACCAAAGCGGATTCGCCGTCTCGCTCCTGAACGGTGACGTCGATGGGGATAATGCGGTCACGATCTTTGACTACATCGAACTCAGCGGATCTTTCGACCTAGTGCTCGGCGATCCCGGGTTCGTCCCTGCCGCCGACCTCGACCGCGACGGCGGAGTAACCATCTTCGACTACATCATCCTCAGCAACAACTTCGACATCGAAGGCGACTGAGGAAACTCCTCGGTGTTCTGGGTGCGGCTTGGCTTAAGTCGTGGAAGCATCCAGAACACCGAGAAGCCACTGGTTCAGGTCCTCGGCGTGAGTGTATTGCAGCAGGTGGCCGGCGTCGGCAAGCACCGTGTCGGCGTCGCCGGGCAAGGGCGGGATCACCGAATCTCGTGCGCCGTGAATCTGTCGGACGGCCAGCTCGGGATACTCCTTCTCCGGACCCTCGAAGTCCCACTCTGCGCAAGCTCGGGCGCCGCATCGTAAAGCGACGACGTCGAGTTCGGCCGCCATCGCCCGCACCAGATCCGCGTGGCGTCCGGAGATCCCGTTCTTCCGGATGAAGCTGCCCCCAAGGAAGGCGCGAGCCCCGAACGCGGCGATGGGAGCAGGGATCCACCCGGTCAGAGCCTGCTGCCGACGAAAGCCATCGGTGATCGCTCGCCTCGACCGGCAGCTGCTGATCAAGACGATTCCCTTGAACCTAGACCTGAAACTCGCTTCTCGGGCTGCTTCAAGCGCCAGCATTCCTCCAAAGCTAAAGCCTCCAGCCCAGACGGGCTCGGCTGGGAGGAGCTCAGACCAAGTCCTGATCGCATAGGTGCGGAAGGACTCTCCAGACACGGGACGGGGGAGAGTAGCTACCTGCACTCCTGGGATCGACTTTTGATCCTCAAACAGCCGGTGGTCGGCCCCTAGACCCGGCAACAAAATCAAGGCAAAAACTTCCTCATGGCCGACTCTAGGGGGGAGAAATCCACTGCGTCGGCATTGCACAGGAGAATCAGCGCGATGTCGTGCTCGAGGTCGGAGACCATCATCGTCGACGTGCCGACCCAGCCGCCGTTGTGCGAGATTCGGGGACGAGTCCCCGCTCGCTCGATGCCCCAACCAAAGCCATAGCTCGGGGCTTTGGGGAGTGTGTTCCGAGTCCAGGCCTTTGCCCGCAGCGTGGAACTGAGCCCGGCCCCGGCGACCAAGTACCGGTGCCATGCGATCAGATCCTCGGCTGAGGCCATGACCATCCCATCCCCCAAGGCACTCAGAGCGGGCGAGACGAACTGCTCACGAACCCAAGCGGTTCCAAACCGGGAATAGCCCTCTGCTCGATTGGGGATGATGGCCAAGGGGTTCGCGATCCGGGCGGTCTTCATTCCCGCCGGCGTGAGGAGCTCGTCTTGGATGAATGCTGCAAAGGACTTGCCGCTGGTCCGGCTGATGATGTGACCGAGAGCCATATAGCCACTGTTCGAATACTCCCACTTGGTTCCGGGCTCGGAATCCAGGGGTAGCGAAGCGATCCGGGCGAGAAGCTGATCGGTCGTAGAACTCTCCGTCAGATTCGGGCTGCGACCCAGATAATCGGGCAATCCGCTGGTGTGCTGAAGCAACTGTTCGACCGTGATCTTGGACCAGGGCTCGGGAGCCTTGGAGACAAAATCCGCTAGCTTGGCATCCAGCTTGAGCTTGCCTTGATCGATGAGCTTGAGAACGGCGACAGCGGTGAACTGCTTGCTCACACTGGCGAGTTCATGGACGCTGTTTCGTTGCATCGGAACTCGGTGCTCCAGATCGGCAACACCGGCCCTTGCTTCGGCGATCACTTTTCCCTTCTGGACGACCAGCGCCACGACTCCGGGGGTCTGGTTCTCGCGAACCATCTTGTTCGCGATGTCCCGGAGTTCTCGAACGCTCGGTTTGGAATCGGCAAATCCGGAGCAGACCAGCGCAAGGGCTCCCAAGACCAGGGCTGTCCGGAATTTGTGGAAAAAGAGTGGCATCGGATCGATTCTACCGGCACTAATCCGCTGTATCCTAAAGGCAAGATGCTCTGGACCACTGCTGTTCTTGTCGTCGGCCAACTCTCTCCTGGGACCCCAACGGCTTCGCCCTACCCCGACTTTGCCGTGCGCCCCATGCCCAAGCATTCGGCCAGGTTGCGCCACCCGGCGACGAGCCGGATCCACGTGGACCAGTTCGGGTACCCGGTCGCAGCCGAAAAGTGGGCCGTCATCAGCAACCCCGAACAAGGATACAACGCCATGGAGGCCTACACCCCCGGGCCGACTCTCCAGGTTCGCAAGTTTCCCGGGGAGCAGGTGGTCTTCACGGGTCCCACGGCGACTTGGAACAGCGGGACCATCCACGCGGACAGCGGCGACCGAGGGTGGTGGTTCAACTTTTCTGCCCTCCAGGCCCCGGGCGATTACTTCATCTTTGACCCGACGACCAACTACCGGTCCGCCATCTTCCGGGTTGGTCACGATGCCTATGACACGGTATTGCGGACGGCAACGCGTGTCTTTTACTACCAGCGACTCTCGACTCCAATCCAAGCTCCGTTTGCCCAGGCACCGTGGATCGTGCCCGCGTACATGACCCAAGATACGCAGGCACGGTTTGTCAACGACAAGAACAACCCCGCCACAACGAAGGACCTAAGCGGAGGTTGGATGGATGCGGGCGACACCAATAAGTACCCGCCGTTTAATGCCGAACCGATCCAATGTCTTCTCTATGCTTACAAGGCGAATCCGGGCGCATTTGGCGACAACTTCGGAATCCCCGAAAGCGGGAATGGCTTACCGGATCTGCTCGATGAGCTCAAGTTCCAGCTCGAATGGCTGAAAAAGATGCAAGAGGCGGATGGCGGCGTCTACATCAAGATGGGCCATGTCGTCTATGGCAACCCCAATGCGCCCCGCTACTACGGCCCCAAGTGCACGGGAGCCACGATCACCACGGCAATGAACTTTGCCCATGCCGCGCGGGTCTATGCACAGTTCCCGCAGTGGCAGTCCTTCGCCGCCGACCTGCGCGCCCGGGCCGAACTGGCCTGGACCTATTATAAGAACAATCCCCGGACCACGAATCTGGACACCGGAGAGATCAAGAGCGGAATCGCCAATCGGTCACTCGCCGAGCAGGACCGACTTGAGGCCTTCGCCGCTTTTCATCTTTGGGCTCTGACTGGAAACACAGCCTATCACGACGCGGCCAGAGCCAAGGCCGGAACAACACGCCAACTGAGCGAATGGATTTGGAGTCCCTATGAGGGCGGAATGGCGGAGGTCCTGGGCGAATACACGACCATGGCCGGGGCTAATCCTCAGCTCGTGACCACGATCCGGACGAAACTTCGCGATTCGGCCCGCAACGGTGACTTCAACCCGACCCCCGACAGCGACCTTTACCGAAGCCGGATGACAAGCGGAAGCTACCACTGGGGGAGCAACATGGTGCGGTCCACCCTTGGAATCTCGGCATTGATGGCCTCTCGATATGGCAGCGTAACCACCGCCGAGAGGGGTCGGCTTCAGCAACGAGCCCGCGACCTAATCCATGCCATGCACGGGGTGAACCCGATGACAGCGGTGATGATGAGCAACATGGCGCGCTTTGGCGCCGAGCTCTCGATGCAAAGGCTCTACCACGAGCGGTGGGGTTATGGCACTCCCTTCGCGGGAAATCCGGCTCCGGGCTACGTCGTCGGGGGTCCGAACCAGAACTTCACTGGGATCAAAGGGGACCAACCGGGCGAAGTCGACTGGATCAAGGCTCAGCCCCGGGCAAAGGCCTACGCCGACTTTGATGACGGGTGGCCTAAAGCGAGTTGGGAGATCAGCGAGCCTGCGATCTATTATCAGGCAGCCTACATTCGACTCTTGGCCGAGGTCATGAAGCGTCCCTAGCCGCCCCCTAGTGGACAGCGGCGGCGACGCT
>DDSL01000120.1 GCA_002343825.1 Chthonomonas sp. UBA2391 | reverse complement strand
CGGTGCCGCCCAGATGGACGGCGCGATCTTGGTCGTTGCTGGGACCGACGGTCCGATGCAACAAACCCGCGAGCACATCCTGCTTGCCCGCCAAGTCGGTGTTCCTCACATCGTCGTCTTTATCAACAAGTGCGATGACGTTGAGGATGAAGAGCTGCTGGACTTGGTCGAACTCGAAATCCGAGAACTGCTCAGCAAGTACGGTTTCCCCGGAGACGATGCCGCCATCATCCGCGGTTCGGCGCGAAAGGCTCTCGACCAAGTCGAAGCCGGAACCGTCAACTTCGATGACAAGTGGGTCAAGGCCATCCTCGACCTGATGGATGCCGTCGACACCAACATCCCGACGCCGCCGCGAGAAGTCGATAAGCCGTTCCTGATGGCCGTCGAAGACGTCTTCACCATCACCGGTCGCGGTACTGTCGCCACCGGCCGTGTCGAACGAGGAACCCTCCTTGTCAACACCGAAGTCGAAATCGTCGGTATCAGCGATACTCGCAAGACGACTTGTACCGGTATCGAAATGTTCCGAAAGCTGCTCGACAGCGCAGAAGCCGGCGACAACGTTGGCCTGCTGCTCCGAGGCATCGACCGAACGAACATCGAGCGCGGAATGGTTATCTGCAAGCCGGGATCGATCACCCCGCACACCGAATTCGAAGGACAGGTTTACGTCCTCTCGAAGGAAGAAGGCGGACGACACACCCCGTTCTTCACCGGATATCGACCGCAGTTCTACTTCCGAACGACCGACGTCACCGGAACCCTCAACCTGCCCGCAGGTGTCGAGATGGTTATGCCCGGCGACAACATCACCATGACGATCCAGCTCATCGCTCCGATCGCTATGGAAGAAGGCTCCAAGTTCGCCATCCGAGAAGGTGGCCGAACCGTCGGCGCCGGAACCGTTACCAAGGTCCTCAAGTAAGACTCGGGAACCAACGGTTCAAACTTATTCCCTCCCTTCCAAATTGGAACGGAGGGAGTTTTCTTTTTTGGAATCTATCCATTCCTCCGCTTCGAGAGCAGAAATTTGCCTTACTGCCAAGAAGTTGCGCTCGATGACAGCAATCCTTAACAATTTCTTAACAAGTCAAGTATTTTTACGGGTATTCGTTCAGGAATTCAGATGTAGTCTGTAGTTCTGCTTGCTTGCGATAGATCAAGCAAGATTCTGGAGGAAAAAACATGAAGAAACGTTTAAGTCCGAGGCTGAGGGGCCCCGGACGGCGACCAGTGATGCTCGCCCTTGTGCTTCTGATCCTTGCAGTCTTTAGCGCTAGCGCTTGGAGTCAAGGAGACAGCCGAATCATCGGCCGCGCTTTCCATGACGTCGATGGCAACCTTCGCTTTAGTGAAGGAGACGTGCCACTCGTCAATGCCATCATGACCGTGGCCTCTGAGGCCGGTCCGGGAAGTACCCAGTTCACCAACGCCGAAGGCATCGCGCGCTTCACCGATCTCCGTGGCGGACGGTACGGGACTCAGGTCACAGCTCCCAAGGGTTTCACCTTTGCCGGCGACTCAGCCCACCGGTTCGTGCAAGTCGCTCCCGGCGGCCAGATTCTTGTGGACTTTCCCCATAAGCTGGATACCTGCGTTAAGATCGACGTCAAGAGGATCGTTTGGTTAACCGACGGTAGCGGTTGTTTCAACATGACCTTCACGTTGACCAACAACGCGCCGTACCCGATTGGGCACATCTATTCGGTGAACCCGCTTCCGGTGTTCATCAAGTCCCCACTCTCGGCGAGCAACAACTACATACCGATTTCTCCTGCATTACCACCCGGTCAGAGTATCACTCTGACTGTAAAGGTATGCGGCGTTCCCCCGAATAGTAGCTTCCTTTGGCAGCTCAACGTGCACGATCCCTCGATGCGAGAGTGTTGCCCGGGTTACGCCGAAATCAAGGTCCCACCCTGCGACTGCTTCCAGATTTTGGAAGAGGTTATTGAGTGCCTGCCCGATGGCAGCTACAATTGGTGCTTCACCATCCAGAGCCTGTACCAAGGAACCGTGAATTACTTCCTTGTGCAACCACCGAGCAACACCATCGCCATCAACCCGGTGGTCAACTTCTTTGCTCCGCCGATCCAATACGGGCAGTCGCAGTCGTTCTGCATCAATATTGCCGGCGCAACTCCGGGAAGTACTCTCACCTTCCCCATTACCTTCGTCGATAGAAAGGGCCCTTGTTGCACCCGCAACATCGAAGTCACCCTTCCGCCCTGCGGCTGTGTCGAACTCCCAGGACAGTGCTGGGCCCTCGCACCCAACTATGGCGATAAGTATAAGCTCGACTACCCTGGAACGGTCGCAGCGATCACATGCTGGGCAGATCCCACCTTTGATCCCGACGGCTCTGGCCCCCTGCCGGTGCTGGGCTTCGACGCTCCGGTGCTGTCGCTGCAGAATCTCTTCGACTATCAGGTGACCGCGATTCCGCTGAACGCGGACTGGGTCCCNNCCCCGCCGCTAAGCCTCGTGGATACCACGGAGCCGTCAGCAGCGCCAACCCCGAAGGTCTCTGGAATCTCAGAAATCTGGGATCCATCTTCGGCCTGACGATCGACAAGTACGGCAACATCTTTGTTACCCACACCAGTAGCTACTGGAACGACTTCATCCCCGCCGGCAGCCAACCGGGCATGATCTACATGATCCAAAACGGTACTGGGAACATCTTCAAGTACCTTGCTTTGCCGAACCTCAATGGCTCGCCAGGGAATCCCCAAACTTGGCCCGGACTCGGAAACATCTCATACGACGGTGATCGGGATCAACTCTTCGTCACCAACATGGAAGATGGAAAGATCTACCGAGTAGCGGGAACCGGCGGGTTTGCCACCAGCCAGGCCACCTGGCTCAGCACCTTCGACCCGAATAATCCAACCGACGGATGGACGACCGACGCGGGCGCAGCGGACCCCGGCATCGCTCCCCTAGGGGACCGGCTCTGGGCCGTGCAGTATCACCAAGGCCGAGTCTATTTCTCGCGCTGGCGTGTCGATGGAGACAATCCAAATCCAGCCATCAAGAACGAGATCTGGTCCGTCGGGACCCAAGCAAGCGGCGACTTCGATGGCATCTATGGACGCGAATTGGAAGTTCCCCACTACGGAACCGGCAACGCTTGGTCCATGCCCGTCAGCGACATGTCGTTTGGTCCCCGAGGCCAGATGATGCTGGCCGAGCGTGGCGTCGGCGGTATGGGCGGGGCCGACTACTGGTCGTATCCGTGGCGACCGCACGAAGCCCGAGGGCTTGAGTACGCCTGCAAGGGCGATGGATGGGTCCCGTCTGGACTCACCTATGGCGTTGGCGGCTGGGATGTCTCCTCTTCCGGAGGCACCGACTACGACTACGACACGCGAAGCATCATCGGAAATCCAAATACGGGCCCCCGAGTTTGGTTCACGATGAATGCCGCCTTTAGCAACAACGGAACGTGGTACGGCATCACCGGGATCAAGTTCAACACGGGTGGGGACCAGACGACCAGCATCCTCAACGATGCCGATGGTCTCTCGGGCACCTACTCCAAAACTTGGATCGGTGACGTCGAGCTACCTTGTCCGCCTCGAACGGACGGAACGATCTCGGGACGAGTCCAGCTCAAAGGTCTCAGCATCGAGCCGACCAACCGCGCGGTCACCGTTCAACTCGTCTCCCGTGCCACGGGAACGGTCTTGGTCGAACGCGAAACGACTCTGGACTCCCAGGGCCGATTCCAAATCATGGTCGCGATCCCGACCGAACCCTATGATATCAAGATCGACGCCAAGTGCTACTTGCGCCGAATCGCGACTCAGGGACCAGCCGGGGTTGAGGTCGAATTGATTCCTGGCGACATCGATGGGGACAATGCGGTCACCGTGTTGGACTACATCGTTCTCTCGCAATCGTTCGACATCAGTGCCGACGACCCGCTCTGGCTCGTTCCGGGTGCACTCGGGATTCCACCCGCAGAGTCGGATATTGACGGGGATGGTGCCATCACTATCTTCGACTACATCCTGCTCAGTGAACACTTCGACCAAGTCGGGCAATAATCTGCCGCTCGACTCCACATCCCTCCGGCCCTCAGGCCGGGGGGATTTTTGTGGATCGGTTTCACCACTTCATGCCGGAGATCTTCGGCAACCGGGTCTTGGGTGGTGCGATCACGTAAGCCGTGCGCCCACTGCTGGCCCACGCTCGGTCGAAAGCCGCGCGCTCGTAGCGATGTTGAAGCTGATTGCTGCGGCCGGGATCGTTAAAGACCGGAGTTCCATCGGCGTCGAACCCGACGAGGATCACCAGATGGCCATCGTTTTCGCCCCGCTCGGGCTTCCCTTTCAACAGGTCATAGCTGACACTCGTGACCACCGGCACCCCCATAGCAATGAACTGCTCGGCCTCTTCCACTGAATCGAGCCGGGTCACAAAGCTCCGCAGACCCATCCTAGCCGCAAAGGCCGCGTTGAACGACCAGTTCCCAGTCCCGCCCCACTCAGGATCGAAGACCCCGCTCTGAACCAACGGAACGTCTTGGTCAAGAAACGGCTGCTCCAAGACTCCAGCCCAATACTGCAACATCATGCTCACCGTGGTCGGGCTGCAGATCACGTTGCCGTTGGCATAGGCCCCCTGGTTCCGCTTCGGCACGGGAATGACGCGTCCCCAGGCGGACCGGTTGCCCCTGGCAGGTCGCGTGCACCCATCGGGGTTCCGCAAGCTAAGATCAACACGACGCAAGACCGCATCGCCGGTCGGTTCCACCCGAATCCAGATCTTCTGGGTCGGTTCACGCAGGACCAAAATATCGGTCTGGACATCGCCCTGCTCGTCCTTTTGACCGTTGAAACTGCGCCTGAGCGACTCGGTCTCACTCCAGGAGCCCATGTTGTAGGCCTTGGTGCCGGGGGCCCGGAGAGAAAAGGTCAGGCTCGATCCCCGAGGAGCCCGGGCGTCCCAACTCAAGACAATCTCACGGGTTGGAATCGGGAGTTCAAGTTCCCTTTCCCACGCTCGACCAGGAACAAAGTCGTCCGCCTGAAGGGTTAGGTGGGCAGTGGAGCTGTTCGCCACTGTCAACAGAAGCGCACCCATGAGAGCCATGCCCAGTAGGCTACCCTCCGCCGGACTTACTCAAGATCCCAGAGGTACTTCGATTTGTCGATGAGCTTGGGCGTCCAATCGTCGTCGCCTTCTTCATCCTCGGGCGGGTTGATCTGATACTCCAAATTGAAGTCGGTCCCGGCCGCAAGTTCTTGGACCCCCATCATCTTCACGTGGCCATCAAGGAAAACGACGGGAGTTTTCCCTCGATTCCTGAAGGCGACTCGGCCCGTGTAGCGGCCGGATTCAAACGTCTTGCCGGTAAATCCGCTTGCCCCTTCACCCCAAGAGTTGGCGACCGGGTAGTTCTCTTCATCAAAGACGGGAGGATCGACGATCGTCTGCCCCACCGGTCCACGATCCACTGTCGGGTCCGGGCTGTTGTATTGGAGATAGTAGAAGACATTTCCAAACGGAGTCCTTAGAAAACCAGGGCCTAGCTCTCCTGGGTGGCACATTCCCGTGAAGACAACCGTCGCCGCCGGCTCGGCCACCTGTCCGCTACTGATGGTCCGCGAGGGGGTACCGGTTCCGTCCCAGTAGCTCATGTAGACCTGGTTGTAGCCGTAGCTCATCCGCACGCTGGCCATGACCGCGTCGGGAAATCCGGGAGCCCTCACCACTCCGGGACCGAGCGGATCAAACGCGATGTCGGTGTTCTTGGCGTAGGGAAAAAGCTGCCAAAGCCACGTGCTGAACGTGGCGACTCCGGTCGCAATCCGGATCGGGTCTGCGGCGCCATTCCAAGTCGCAGCCGGAACCGTGAAGTCGTTGTGGTCCCCGCTATAGAGTTGGTGGGCGAGCGCCAGGTTGCGGGCGTTGCTGATGGAGTTCGTTGCCTTGGCCGCCTGCTTGGCTTGGGCAAAGACAGGAAAGAGGATCGCGGCGAGGATCGCAATGNNGATGGCGATCACGACCAGGAGTTCAATCAGGGTGAAGGCTCTTCGTTGAGGACAACAGGGGCGCATGATGTTCGGAGATCTCCGTCGGCTTAGACCTAATCTACAGCGGGTCTGTCAGATTTCCTAATCGACGCGGAATTCGAATTAGGACAAGCACCCCTGTCTTGTCCTAATTCGGAGGAGATCTCGGGGTCTCAGGGGCGCGCTAGCCAGTCCCGGACCAGTCCGGCTTGGATCTGGTCATCGAGCAGGAACGCGTCGTGGCCATAGGGGAGGTCGATGTCGTGGTCTTCGACTGGGCATCCGGCCTCCCTCGCCATTTGGGCCAGAGCCCGCGACTGGTGCGGCGGATAGAGCCAGTCTGAGGAAAAAGAAGTCACCAAAAATCGCGTCCGCGAGCCCGCCAACGAGACGCACTCGTACCGGTCGATCGCCTCGGTGAGGGCCACCAGCGACCCCGCATCGAACCGGGTCGTGAACTTCTTTCCCTGATATCTCAGGTAGCTCTCGACTTGGAATAATTCGGGCGCATCCTGCTGACGCCGCCGCCCAAACTTGGCTTCAAACGCGGCCTCGCTGAGGTAACTCAGATGCCCGGCCATCCGCGCCACCGCGAGTCCCCGGTCGGGACCGGCCCCGACTTCATAATCCCCGCCTTGCCAGGCCGGGTCGGCAAAGATCGCCTGGCGAGCAACCTCGTTGAAGGCGATCTGCATCGCGTTATGGGCGGGGGCGCTGGCCGTGATCCAGGCCCGGTCGCAGGCATCCCGGCGAGCCCATTCCAGCGCCTGCATTCCTCCCATGCTTCCGCCGCAGGCGAGCCAGAGCCGCTCGATTCCCAGCGCGGCCAAGAGCCTCTGCTGGGCTGTGACCATATCGCCGACGGTGATCTTGGGGAATGCCGAGCCAAGCCGGAGAGGGGATTGGCCTCCGGGCCGTGCGGCGGACGAAAGCAAACTGCCCGGCCCAGTCGAACCCCGGCATCCCCCCAAGACGTTCGAGCCGATCACGAAGTACCGGTCGGTATCGATTGCCTTCCCAGGACCCACCAGCGCACTCCACCAACCGACCGGGTGGCTATCTCCGCTCAGCGCGTGACAGACCAAAACCGCGTTGTCCCCCGCCGCTGATAGCGTGCCCCAGGTCTCATAGGCGATCTCGACCGCCGGCAAATGGCCCCCGAGTTCCAGATCCATAGGCCCGATGGGCATGATCTGCCAGGTCTCGTCGGCCCGGTGAGAGGCGTCTTCGCTAAAGAGTCGTTCGTCCATCGACCCCGTTATTTTGGCGGTTCGGGGTCGATTGTCACCAAAGCCACAACCTTTACCGAAAGCCCACGGTCGTGCGCGCAGTAGACTTTAGGTGCATGCCCACAAAACCCGATGCCCGTGGACGCTTTGGTGCTTATGGCGGACGCTTTGTCCCCGAAACGCTCAACCCCGCTCTCGATCAGCTGGAGGCGGAGTTCAATAAAGCCTGGGCCGAGCCGGAGTTTCGGGCCGAATTTGAGCAACTCCTCCGCGAATACGTCGGACGCCCCACCCCTCTGACCGAGGCCAAGCGCCTGAGCCAAGAGACCGGCTATCACGTAGTGATCAAGCGCGAAGACCTGAACCACACCGGGGCCCACAAGATCAACAACGCGCTCGGCCAGTGCCTTCTCGCCCGGCGAATGGGCAAAAAGCGCATCATCGCCGAAACCGGAGCCGGCCAGCACGGCGTCGCCACCGCCACCGTCTGCGCGCTCTTCGGCCTCGAGTGCGAGGTCTATATGGGCGAAGAAGATTGCGCCCGGCAGCAGCTCAATGTCTTTCGGATGAAGCTGCTCGGGGCCAAAGTCAATGCCGTCTCCAGCGGCACGCGGACCCTCAAGGACGCCCTGAACGAGGCCATGCGAGATTGGGTCACCAACGTTGCCGATACCCACTACATCATCGGCACCGCCGCTGGACCCCACCCCTATCCGTATATGGTCCGCGAGTTTCAGTCCGTCATCGGCATCGAATCTCGCCAGCAGTACTTCGAGCGCTATGGCCGTTTGCCCGAGGTCGGCCTAGCCTGCGTCGGCGGGGGCAGCAATGCGATTGGCTTCTTTGCCGGGTTTGTAGAGGATCCCGAGGTGCGGCTGGTCGGGCTCGAGGCGGGCGGGCACGGGCTGGATTCGGGCCAACACGCGGCTCCGCTCAGCGCCGGTTCGCCGGGAGTGCTGCATGGCAGCTATAGCTATCTGATGCAAGACGAAGAGGGCCAGGTGATCGGTACCCACTCGGTCTCGGCGGGGCTGGATTATCCTGGAGTCGGGGCCGAGCATAGCTTCCTCAAGGATTCGGGCCGGGTCGAATACCGCGCGGTGACCGACGAGGCGGCTCTTTCGGCGTTTCGGCGGGTGGCTCAGCTAGAAGGGCTGATCCCGGCCTTCGAGACCGCCCATGCGTTTGCCCCGCTCTTCGAATCCGGAGCCTTCGCCCCCGGCACCCGGGTGCTGGTCAACATGAGCGGCCGCGGAGACAAAGACATGGAATCCGCCGCCCGGATTTTGAGCCTGTAACGAGACGACCGGGCGAGTCTAAGCGATCGGAGTTGTGTGGAGGTCAACAGGGATAGCATCGGGGAAAGCCGCATCGGTGCTTACGAACGCCGACCTTGACACGCAGATCGAAGGGATACCCGCGCGGGGACTGGACTCCGACGGAGTTTTTGGCCAAAGTTGGGGTCGTAAAAGCGGTGGCCTAGGAGTTGGAGATCGTTCGAGACTTTCTTGTAGCTGCTCACAGTTGTGCACCCTGCCGCTTGCGACTTCTCTACCGCTCGCAGGTGATCAAAGCCCCATACCATGTCTGCGAGTAAGCCTTCGAGGCTCATCCGCTTAGTCTTCAACAGAGTACTCCCTGATGATATTGGTTCGGTACTTTACGACAATACTAACTCGTCCACCTTGATTGCTCACGCCTAGGATCGTGCAGTGAGAAGCTCGGCAATCCGGATCCTCATCAACAATCCTACGCGCTGCTTGTTTCAATGCAACCGTCGAATGTCGCCAAGTTCCTGATGTTTCACGAAGTGTGTCCACCAAGACACGACCACACCTGTACTCTCTTGTCGGATCACTCCAAATGGCCCTTAGGAGAATCCAAGCTACAACACCTCCACTTACGACGAACATTACTACCCATGCTGCAATTCTTGCACCCCTTGACGACAGGAAGGATCTCATCTTCGCGCCCAAACGGATTCTGAAGTCGGGTGGCGACTACTTTCCACTTTTCTTACTTCCCTTTTGATCAGATGGTTTCCACCCCTTCTTGACGCGCCCTCGAAATCGAATCGGTCGATTGATTCCGTCTTCTATCGAAGCAGTGACCCCAGGATAGGCAACCAGCTCTTTTGTAATATCCATCCAATTGTTGACGTGCTCCGCAGTTGTACACTGCAAACATGCGGCCAAGTGGACTACATTTAGTTTTGGTTTCCCGCGCTTTCGGCGCTCTTCCTCAATGTAGTCCAAGTCGGCTTGGGTCAAGTGTTCGGTCTCGTTTATGTAGAGCCGGCCCTTTGCATCGCCGTGCCCCCAGAAAAAAAACTCGGTACAGTTGATCAACTGTTCGATTAGTTCTTCTTTGGTCGGATTTCTGAGTCTGACATCACCCGCATTAAAGTCCAACCCCGGTTCCCAAAAGAAATAACCTAAGCCTGAGAGCAGAACGTCGTCATCATTTCCCCGAACAACAAGCCTAAACAGCCCACTCGGATCCGCGGCTGTGAGCGGATTATTCTCGCAATACGCGTACCAGTTCCGTCCATCCTTGATGCGGTCTCGTGTTAAGAACCTTCCTGCGTTGGGGTCGTAGAATCGGTGGCCGAGGAGTTGGAGATCGTTCGAGTCGCTCTGGTAGCCATAGGCCCCGCCGTGGCCGAACCGCCCGGCGTGGGTTCCGGTCGAAGAAACTACCGCCCCCCAGGCGTCATAGACCCGCGTCGAGCTCAAAGAAGTAGCCGATTGCGACTGCGCCTCCACGCTCTTCAGGCCGTTATGGTTATAAGTCTTCGTGCTACCCACCTTCTGCCCAATCCCCGGAGTCACTTCGGTCGTGGTCGATCCGGTCACATGACTCACCACCGGAGCCGTCACACCCACCCCATCTCTTTTGAACGTCGTCGTGACCGTGCCGGAATACTGCAGACGTTCCTCCACACGTGCACCGAGTCCATTATACTTGTGTTTGAAAAGAAGCTTACCGAGACCTCCAATTTCGGTAGCACTGTCCAACCGGCCTTCATAGTCCCAATGAACATTCCTTAGAACACCGCTAATGAACCACTGCGTCGGACGGCCAGCCGCATCGTAACCGATGGTCGTACCATTGTAGTCGGTCAACTTGTCCCCGTCATCGTAGCCAAAGGTCATCGTAACCGGAGAACCAGTGCCGAGAGTCGCGGGCTATTTGTTTGACCTCTCCTAAACACAAGTCATCAAATCCCACTCGGAAAGCCCCAAAGCACAATCCCCCATCCCACTAGATTGTGCAAAGCGATAAGAATAACCCTCACTCTCTTTGAGAGGCTCTCAAGCTTTTCATCATCAATTACGAGGTCTTCTCGTCCAACCTTCAATGTGTTGACAAGCCAGATTGACGGTCTAAGTGTTGCCATCAGATAAAATTTCGAACTCACAAGAAGTGCGAGGCCGGTACCAAGCACAGTAACCAAAAGGAGCTGAAAACTTAGCGGCACTAATCCCACCACCTTCCCATGGGGAGTATTCCAGTGTATCTCTTCTCTCGGAAGATGCCACCACCGAGCCCGGGTCCGTACCCAATCCCACCACCCGTCAAGTCACCTCCGCCGAACACGTTCCCATCTGTGTCATAGAGTTCGATTGAACCGACCGGACTCGCAATCCCACTTGCATAACCCTGCTGGTCGGTCTGACCTGGATTACCAACCTGCAAGGTTTCATCATAAGCAACCACCGCCTCTACTCCAGCGGACAACCCAAGGGCAGGCCCAAATCCGCCTGTGATCCCAAAACCAAACTGTCCGTTGTCAAGATCAACAACTAACGTGATAGTGACCGAGATTGAAAACAGTCCGCCAATCATTTGCCCACCACCACCCAGACTAAATGACCTTAATCCATTAGAATCAATGGAAGTAGACGGATTATTTTCGCAATACGCATACCAATTCCGTCCATCCTTGATGCGGTCTCTTGTTAAGAACCTTCCTGCGTTGGGGTCGTAGAAGCGGTGGCCGAGGAGTTGGAGGTCGTTCGAGTCGCTCTGGTAGCCATACGCCCCGCCGTGGCCGAACCGCCCGGCGTGGGTTCCGGTCGAAGAAACTACCGCCCCCCAGGCGTCATAGACCCGCGTCGAGCTCAAAGAAGTAGCCGATTGCGACTGCGCCTCCACGCTCTTCAGGCCGTTATGGTTATAAGTCTTCGTGCTACCCACCTTCTGCCCAATCCCCATAGTGACGTCGGTCGTGCTGGAAGACGTCCAGTGACTCGCCACCGGAGCCATCACACCCACCCCATCTCTCTTGAACGTCGTCCAACCACCATCCCGTTCCCGAACCCGGGTTCCAAGGCCATGGTAGCGATTCTGCTACAAGATGGTGAGTCCATCAGAAATTTCATGCAAGCGCCCCTCGTGATCCCAGCCCAACGTTCGCGGAGCACGCCTCGCGCCGGTCGGGGCGGAGGGTGGGAGACGCCGAAGGCGGCGGGGGTCCCACCCGGGCGTGGCCCCGGGCCGGGCGGCGAATTCGATCTGCGCGATTAGTGGAAGTAGCTCGCACCATTGATATCGATGACGTTTCCGCTGAGATAAGTGGCAGAATCGCTCAACAGAAAAGAGGCCACCGCGGCGCAATCTTCGGGCGTCGCCATGCGCCCTGCGGGGATGTCCTTGAGGATGGATTCCAGGCGATTTTGCATGCCCTCGCGAGCCATGGCCGTATCCACCCAACCTGGGGCGATTCCAAACAAGAAAATCTGCTTCGGCGCGAGTTCCATTGAGAGCGAGCGGGTGAGGTTGATAAGAGCGGCTTTGCTGGCGGCGTAAAGCGCGGCCCCACTCTCTCCCTTGAATCCGACCCGGCTACAGACATTCAGGATCCGTCCAGGTTTGTTCTCGCGCTCAAAGTGCTGGGCCGCGAGCCGGGTCAGCCGGAGGGGGGCTTCCAAGTTAACGCTGAAGGTCCGGTGCAAGGTCGCCTCAAACTCCGCATCCCCGGCCTTCAAAAAGTTCATGGGAACATAGACCCCCGCATTGTTGACCACCGCATCCAGCGGGCCCTCGCCAGTCACTCGCTTGAAGAATTCTGGAAGCCCCTTTCCCTGGGTCAGGTCCAACTGGTAGACGCCGGAGGACGATGCCCCGATCTCGGCCGCGGTGCGTCGGGCCTCGGCCTCATCGTGCCCGTAGTGAATGGCCACCTGCCATCCATCCAGGGCAAGCTTGCGAACAATCGCTCGCCCAATTCCTCGGCCACCTCCAGTGACCAGAACTCTTTTTCCCTTCATTGCCCTTCACTTTGACATAACCAGACCGAGATTCTCGCAACATCACCCGCGTCGTATCGCCCCGATCTCCCGTACAATCAAGAAGCAATGGTGCTCGGGCGTGCGCTCATCCTCAAAACCTCCGGCCTCCCTTTTGTGGAGAGGTTTGTTAGGAGGTCCTTCTTGTTTCGGCCCTTGGTCAAGAGGTTTGTCGCCGGAGACACCCTCGATGAGGCCATGCACGAGTCCGAAACGCTGATTGGCCAGAACCTGACCGTCACCTTGGACTACCTCGGCGAGAACACCAAGACCGAGGATGAGGCAATCCAAGCCCGTAACACCTACATCGACATCTTGGAGCGAATCGCCGCCCACCCCAAGAAACAAGATCTGAACATCAGCATCAAGCTGACCCAGTGCGGGCTCGATCTCGGCGACGATTACGCCGAGAAAAACTTCCGACAAGTTCTGGAGATCGGCCAGCGCAGCGACACCTTCGTCCGGGTCGATATGGAAGGAAGCGATTACACCGACCGCACGATCCGGATGATCGAAAAGGTCTTCCCCGAACACCCCAACACCGGAACCGTCCTCCAAAGTTATCTCTACCGCAGCATTGATGACACCAAGCGCATGATCCAACTCGGAGCCCGTGTGCGAGTTGTCAAAGGCGCGTACCTCGAACCCGAGTCCGTCGCCCACCCCGACAAATCGAAGGTGGACGAAAAGTACATCGAGATGAGCCAGATGCTCTTGCAAGATGGCAATTACCCCGCCATCGCCACCCACGACGCCAAGATCATCGATGCGCTGAAGGCCTATGCCAAGGCCGAGGGCATCGATCGCTCCCGTTTCGAGTTCCAGATGCTCTACGGGATTCGGCGAGACTTGCAGGACGGGCTTCGCGACGAGGGCTACCCGGTGCGGGTGTATGTGCCGTTCGGAGACATGTGGTACCCCTACTTCACACGACGGCTGGCCGAGAGACCGGCCAATGCGTTTTTCATCCTCAAGTCCCTGTTCAAGGGCTGAACGGGCTACTTCCTCGGGCGAACGAACTTGATCTTGGCGGTCGAGTTACGATAGGGGACCGTCAGACCCATCGACGAGCCATCTCGGGCGACATCGACCGTCAGCGATTGGGGGCGCTTGATCTTGACGCCGTTCTCGCGAACCGGGGTAAGCGTGATTTTGAGTCCGGTTTGCTTCCACGTCCCCTCGTTCTTCGTCGGTTTCGCTTTGCGATACTCTCCTGAAATCAGGTTCACGTAGGTGCCGTCCTTCTTAAGGTTGAGGGTGTAGGTCATCTTCATGATCGCGGCAAGCTTGTTGCGGTCCCGTTCGTTCGTCACGGGAATCACTTGCTTGCCCAACTCGACCGTGCCGTTCCAGATGCCGAGAACATCGGTCGCCCAACTTGGGAGGGCAACAAGAAGCCATGCCAAAACCGTGATCGCGCGCGTCATCATCATCAAGATACTTGGCTCCGAGACCTTTCGTGGAGAATTTTTGCGGAGGACCCTGAAGAAACCAGGTGAATCGACCGTTATCCTAATTGGGCGGAAACGCCTCGACAGAAAAGGGCAATCTTGGGGGTGACCCCTTGAGCGCAAAGCCTAGGATCTCGCTCAGCGAGACAGCCGGGTTGCCTGTCTGAGACTGCAGCGAGTACGAACCATGCGCATTTCAGACATAGAACTCAAGAAAGTGCTCCAGGTCGGCGTTCTGGCGCCGGCCGAAGAACTTGGCATCGCCTCTCCGAAGCCGACCGACTGGCGACTGATCGCCCGCTTGGTGGGCGAGGTTATCGCGATGCCCGATCGCGACGATGTCGTCGCCGACCTCAAGGCGCGAATCGAAGCCGGGACCTACAACCCGACCGGTGAGGAGATCGCCGACGCGATGATCCG
>DDSL01000034.1 GCA_002343825.1 Chthonomonas sp. UBA2391 | reverse complement strand
CCAACCTCACCTCGTTGAATGTGGGCGGCAACAACCTCACGACTTTGCCGCCGAAACTGGCAGATCTCCCTTTCCTCAAGCGTCTGTTTGCATTGCAAAATCCGCTCGGCATCGCCGAAGAAGCACTCACGTCTTTTAATCCCAAGGTGATCTTGGAGGCCCTCTTCTCGCGGCGAGTGCCGCTGAACTCGGTCAAGATCACGCTGGTCGGCCAAGCCAACGCGGGCAAGACCTCGGTCTCCCACTATCTGCGAAAGGACGTCCCCCACCCGGACGCCCAGAAGACGGTGGGGATCCAGATCGACACCTGGAAGTTGGAGTGCCCGGAGAGATCTGTCGATGCCCTGGTCTGGGACTTTGGCGGGCAGGAGATGATGCACGCAACCCACCAGGTCTTTCTGCGGGATCGATCGCTCTTTCTCTACGTCTTCCATAGCCGCGACGACGTGGCAAGCAACCGATTGCACTATTGGATGGAGACGATCCGGACCGTGGCCCCCACCGCCCCGATCATCATCGTCTGCAACCACACCGACCAACACCAAGCGGCCTTGAACGAAGACGAGATCTTGGAGCAATACGGCCCCAGCGTCTTTTTTATTCACACATCAGCTCAGGATGGGACCGGCTTCGCGGAACTGCGCGAGCAAGTGACCTCCCTGGTCGCGGGGATGGAGATGGTGACCCAAGAGTTACCGGTCTCTTGGATCGCCGTGCGGGATGCCATTTCGGGTGACCAGCGCGATACGATTTCTTACGACGATTACGTGAAGGTCTGCAACGAAAAAGGGGTGAACCCCGAGACCGAGGAGGGTCTGCTGGACATTTTGGACCGCCTGGGGGTGGCCCTACGCTACGACAACAACGGGACCTTTGTGCTCAAACCCGAATGGATCACTACCGCGATCTACAAGATCATCTGTGCGCGGGCCGACCAGCACGAGGATGCCAAGGTTCCGGTGGCAAACCTCGCCGAAATTTTGGGCGACGGCAAGCGCTACCCAAAGCAGAAACACGACTTCATCATCGATATGATGGACAAGTTCGACCTGTGCCACAAGCTGCCCCAGCGGAACCCGAAGCACCTCTTTGTGCCGAGCCTGGCCACGGCCAAGGAGCCGAACCGGTCCGATTGGAAGGGCCTGACGAGGCTCGTCTTTCACTACAAGGCCCTTCGCCCAGGGATCTTGCACCGAGTCATTGTCCGGGGCTATGAACACCTGGATGGACCGAGCTACTGGCAGACTGGGGCCGACTTTTCATTCGAAAAGGCCAAGGTCCGCTTGCGACAACCCGGGGGCACGGAGTGGCTGGAGCTGCTGGCCAAAGGGGACGATGAGCTCGCGATCGTCCACGCCTTGGGCAAGGTGCGCGACCTAGTTCGCGGGGTGAACGCGGAATATGTGAACCTCAACGTTCGGGAATTCGTGGTGGCCGACGGAAGCCGTCCGGATGCGGGAGCCTACTACGAAGATCTGTGCAACTGGGAAGAGAGGAAGGCGATCGAGACGAACATTACTGGAATGAACGACCCGGTGAATATCGCAGAATTGCTGAACCGGGTTTCGTTTCCCCACGAGCGGCGGGGGAAGCGGCGGGACGGGGACTTCGCAGGATACTAGGATCCGGCGAATGGGTCGGGGCGAGGGCGCGGTTAGCTTTCATCTCGCCCGCTCGCATGGACGCCTCGCGGAGCGCCGGGGCCCAGGGGTCGGGAGTGGTCCCGGGCCCGCCCTTCGCGAGGCGATTGGTCAGCCGACCGAGCCTTCGAGTGAGACGCCGAGGAGCTTTTGCGCTTCGACGGCGAACTCCATCGGGAGCTCGCGGAAGACGTCCTTGCAGAAGCCGCTGACGATCATGTTGACGGCCTCTTCGGTCGGGACTCCGCGCTGGTTCATATAGAAGATCTGATCTTCGCCGACCTTGCTGGTGCTGGCTTCGTGCTCCATGGTCGCGGTCGGGTTCTTCACCTCGATATAGGGGAAGGTGTGGGCACCGCACCGGTCGCCCATCAGCATCGAATCGCACTGGCTATAGTTCCGTGCGTTGTCGGCCCCGGCATTGATCTTCACCAATCCTCGATAGGTGTTTTGGCCATTTCCGGCGCTGATCCCCTTGCTCACGATGGTCGAGCGCGTGTTCTTGCCGATGTGGATCATCTTGGTCCCGGTGTCGGCCTGCTGCTTTCCAGCCGTGAGAGCCACGCTGTAGAACTCGCCGATGGAGTTATCACCCTTCAGGATGACGCTCGGGTACTTCCAGGTGATGGCGCTTCCCGTTTCGACCTGGGTCCAGGTGATCTTCGCGTTTTCGTGCGCGATCCCCCGCTTGGTGACGAAGTTATAGATTCCGCCCTTTCCGGTCTTGGGATCTCCGGGGTACCAGTTTTGCACCGTGCTGTACTTAATCGTTGCGCCGCGTTCGGCGACGAGTTCGACGACGGCCGCGTGAAGCTGGTTTTCGTCGCGCATCGGGGCCGTGCAGCCTTCGAGGTAGCTGACATAGGCATCCTCGTCGGCGATAATGAGCGTCCGCTCGAACTGCCCGGTCTTGGCCGCATTGATGCGGAAGTAAGTGCTGAGTTCCATCGGGCAACGAGTGCCTTTGGGAATATAGACAAAGCTTCCGTCGGTGAAGACTGCCGTATTCAGCGTCGCGAAGTAGTTGTCGCTGTAGGGGACGACGCTCCCCAGATACTTCTGCACCAGATCGGGATGCTCCTGGATCGCTTCGGTGATGCTGCAGAAGATGACGCCCGCCTCGCGCAGCTTGTCCTTGAACGTGGTGGCGACGCTGACGCTATCAAAGACGGCATCGACTGCGACTCCGGCCAGGATTTTTTGCTCGTGCAGGGGGATCCCCAGCTTTTCGAAGGTCCGGATCAGCTCGGGGTCCGCCTCGTCGAGGCTATTGAGCTTGGGAAGGTTCTTCGGCGCCGAGTAGTAGATGATCTCTTGCAGGTTTGGGGCGGTGTAATCCGCATTCACCCACTTGGGCGGGGTCATTTCCTGCAGGCGGCGGTAGGCCTTCAGTCGAAAGTCGAGCATCCATTGCGGCTCGCCCTTCTTATCGCTGAGTCGGCGGATGATGTCTTCGCTGAGACCGGGTTCAAAGCTGTCGGACTCGATCTCGGTGACAAAGCCCTCTTTGTACTCGCGGTCGGCCCAGCTTTCCAGCAAAAGATCGTGCTCGCTCTTTTCTTCGAGCGTCGCGGTTTGGTTTTCGGACATTGGGTTTTCCTGCTCGGCGTCCACCCAGGCGACCTGGCATCACGCTTCGCTACCCCTCATTGTACGCGCCGCCTCCGCCCGCCGTCGCGCTCTCTGCAAGTCTCCATCGACCGAGGCATGTTTTAGGACTCCTCCCCTAAGGCAAAGCGTCGGCTAGAGAATCCTCAACACTTTGCGGATCGCTCACGATCCGTGCTCAAATCACAATCTCCACTCGAACGTTTGGATCGCAGATCAAGGGCCCGGGGAGGGCATCGTTCAAAGCGTGGATGGCCTGCAAAACGTTGTAAGGATCCCCGGGGTAGGACCCTTCAAACGAATAGCTCCAAACCCCCTCTCTGGGGCTGCCGATGACTTCGATTCCGAGAATCTTTCTGCCGCTGGCCAGCGCCAACCGCAAAGCCACCACTGCCTGAACCGTAGTGAGAAAGACTAGACTTCGCTCCACCTCATCGAGGATTGTCAGATCCGGATCTTGGGCCTGCTTATCCATCTCCGATTTAATCCTTGGATCACCTTTGCTTCATCACCTATGGAGCGCTTTTCGGCACAAAGCCCTGAAATTGGCTGTAGAGCCTCGCATTCAGCATGCTCTCCATCAGGGCTCGGTTATCTTGAAGCGAGTAATCCTGAATGCCGTCCAGTGTCATAAACCCTTCCACACTTGCCCGTTGTGAAGCATTCGAAACTTCCATGATCAGCTTCACACGCAGGAAAACCGACTCTGTTGCAAGTACTCCAAGGACATAAGAACTTGTCAAGGTCGTCTCGTGCGCATACACTAACTTGCTCCCGCGAACCGTATAGAACTGGTATGTGGGAGCCGCACGCTTAAGATCCGCAATCTCATTGGTTAGATTCTCGCGAGTTGCATCAATACGAGTCGAATCCGTGAACTCGATTCGTCCGTTATCGGATGCAATGACCAGTTTCTTATCTGTTTTCTCCAAAACTTGCCAGTCATTGATCAAGGGGACTTGAACTCCTCCCCAAACCAACGAACTTTTGAACCGGATCGGTTGTGTGTTGTTGCGGAAATCGGAGACGATAAGGTAGGAGGCCGTTGCGACTGCGACGGCTAAGGCTGTGTACGAGATCATTCTAGCCTGCTTATCCATTTCCTAGTCCCTCTTGAAGAGTCTCATGTCCTTAATCTTCTGAGGCCAGTATGCCTCACGCTCCAGATTTTTGCGAATCGTTTCATTTTGATGCGGATTGCCTTCTACGTCAAAGTTATCCCCTGGATTCTCTTTCTCGCCGTGGGGATCATTGGCAAGTTCCTCTTGTGCTCGGTGCCTTTCCCTAAGTCTGATTGCCGCAGCCGCTCCAGTTGGGCCGCCCTCCAGCGCTCCGCCGACTTCCCCAGCGGAAGAAGGAACCACGGCACTTGCCGCGGTATCCACCGCATCATTACCGGTGCAACCCGAGCAAAGGATGGCTCCAGCAATAAGGACGCCGCCGACAATGATCGGTGCTACCAGCCCAGACGGATCCGCCGCCGTCAGCGGGTTGTTTTCACAATAGGCGTACCAGTTACGGCCGTCTTTGATCGGGTCGGGGGAAAGGAAGCGGCCGACGGCGGGGTCGTAGTACCGGTGCCCCAGAAGCTGAAGCCCGGTCGAATCCGACTGGTAGCCAAACGCCCCGCGGTGGCCAAACCGGCCCTGGAACGCCCCCATTGAAGCCTAACGGACATAAGACGACGACTCTCGCTCACCACTGCACGTCTGTTTCTTTAGGACCTGCCCGCTCCAAGCTTCCCTTTTAGCATCGTACTGTAGGTGGCTTGCAGTAAGTACATGAGCAATACGACCACCGTAGCCACCCACTCCACATGCATCATCCATACTCCAACCCCTATGGCAACGGGAATGGAAATGGAGGCTCCATGCTTAACTCCAAGAACGAAAAACTCACCAGAGGATCTCTTGTGCCCTGAATCCACGTTCAGCTCTGAAGCCAAAGAAAAGGCGAAGAGAATCCAAAAGCACGCAATGAGTGCGTAACCTGGAATAGCTTCGATCCAGATGAGGCACATCTGTCCTAAGCAAAAAGTGGCCCTCCACACCAGCGTCAAATGCTCCTCGACCCAAGGCCTAACCATAGTGCTAATCAACACCTGAAAGAAACCACGCGAACCAGATTACAAAAACGACGAAGATGATCAACGCAGCTCCCAAGAAAGCTACCAGATAAGACTTGAATTTGCCCATAATCTTTTTGGCACCTGCAATTCCCTATCTAGACTTGACTATGTATTTTCGACGCTTTGCCTCATCGACCGAGATCCTCACGGGCTCATTTTTGGTCTTCTTTTCGAACCCAGGAGGATTCTTGTTCGGTGACTTGACTCCGCCTCTCACTCGACCTCCTAACCGACCGGCATCCTCTACGAAACTTGTTGCATCATTTGAGCGCACACCGCCACCCCGTAACTTTTCATCCCTTGTTACCGTTGTACCTGCGCTAATTTTGATGAACTCACCTGGACGATCTGGATCTTCGTACCAATCGATATCAATGACACTGGGATTCGTCTCATATCCAGGAGGAACCTCGAAAATGACTGGCTTTCGATTTTTCTCATCTTTACCGATGTCCGCCAAGACATCACGGGATCGACTTCCTTCGTTCTTTAGCTTACCAGCCTTGATGCCTCTCTTCGGCGCTAGTCCCTCTGGATCTGCCGCTGTAAGCGGGTTGTTTTCGCAATAAGCGAACCAGTTGCGCCCGTCTTTGATCGGGTCGGGGGTGAGGAAGCGGCCGACGGCCGGGTCGTAGTACCGGTGCCCCAGAAGCTGAAGCCCGGTCGAGTCGCTCTGATACCCAAACGCCGCCTCTTGAACGATCGAATAGCACGCCATATTTCGGTCAAACTCCAGAGTAACTGTCCAGTAAGAAAAAACTTGGCAATACCGTTTCAACTTCAATCAAGGTCTGGAGTTCGGGACGACCTGAAGAATAGCGATTCCAACGCAGCCGATATGAGATAGGGGACGCATATTAAAATAGCGAGAACAAGCGCCTTAACAGGATCACCACTTGTGCGATAGTTCATGGAGATATAAAGCAGGGGTAAACAGAGAGTTGAAAATACGCCCACGTATGCATATAGACAGACTCTGTGAAGGGGCTGGGGTTCTGCAGGAGAGAACTCGTGCCTTTGCTCAAAAACTATCGTTCCAGCAATCCAGATCACACATAGTGCCGCCAGCCCTGCTGGCCAAAAGGACAGCTGGACACTTTGAAAGACTATGGCAACTGATGAGAGCCCAAGGACATGGCGAACAATTACCGCAACTTGAAATGATACTGTTGCCATAGGCTAGGCGGTCGTCCCAGAAACAGCCCACGACATCACTAGCAAGAACGTAACAACCGCTAGCAAGGTCGCTAATACTACACAAATCGATGGAACAACAACCTTCATAATGTTATCTGACTGGTCCGAAAACATCTGGGTTCGGCTGCCATGGTCTAGGCTTTATCAGATCACCCCCCAGATATGGTTGGGGCTCCGGAAAACCGGGAGCGGGCCCCTTGGGAGGATAGCGCAGTTTGCCAGGATGGAAGATGCTCTCCAAAAATCCATTACGACGCTCCCTTCGCTCTTCAGCTTCATTAGCCGGAACGATGATCGGAATCCCCATTATCGTCCCAATGACTCTGTAGGTCACACCCTGTACCAACGCATACCAGTATTCGTTTCCGTCAGTGTCGCGATATAGCAGGACATAGTCGAGATCCTGTTGATTCGACTGACGTCCCGAAGGGATTGTACCAACGTATTGCCTGCGCTTTCCGTCAATATTCTCATCCCAAAGCACCGTGACAGGAATGCCTGAATCATTAACCAGCCTGGTTGGCCATATGTCTCCAAAATCAGTGAGACCGGTTGGATCCGTAGCATTTAGCGGGTTGTTTTCACAATAGGCGAACCAGTTACGCCCGTCTTTGATTGGGTCGGGGGTGAGGAAGCGGCCGACGGCCGGGTCGTAGTACCGGTGCCCCAGAAGCTGGAGGCCGGTCGAATCCGACTGGTAGCCAAACGCCCCGCCGTGGCCGAACCGACCCTGGAACGTCCCCGTCGAAGAGACCACCGCACCCCACGCGTCATACACCCGCAAAGCCGAGATCGCCGACGCCGATTCCGACTAGTGCTTGTTTCACCTACTTCCATTGATCTTACCTTTGCGAGGCTTTTCGCTTGACTTCGACAGCTCAAAAAGTAGCGAGGCACCGATCCCAACAACCCAAAAAAGCGTTCCAGGGTAGGCAAGCCATAAGTTCTCCTCACTAGAGAAAACAGACGTTGGGAGCATCAGCCAGAGGCATAGAGCGACCAAGAGCGGATCGGAGCCCCTCCGAAACTTTGTTCTGCCCCTCAGTAGGAGGAAAAACCTTTGAGCCGATGCTATAAACGGTCCGCATAAGCAAAGTATCCAAAGAAACTCCGTTTTTGTAAGAGATCTATTCTGTGGGTATTCCTGAGCATCGACGATGGCCCAAATCAACAGATCAAAGATCATAAAACTACCTCTTCAGTCCGCCACGCCATTCCTCGATCGAGGGAAATGGTAACAAGCCACCAAACCAGTGTTCGGGCAGTTCTGAATAATATACCGGGTCATAGACTGGATTCCAACCACCCGCAGACGGCGCAGGTCTTCTCTTAGCAGCTTCTATCCGACCACGCCAGCCAGGCACAAAGCTGATTGGAAGGACAAGTCCTGGTCCGCTAACTCGGCCATCGTCATCGATCGTTGAAGTCTCATATTGGTCACCAGGGGATAAGTAACCAAGCCCTTGTAGAAAAAGGCGCTCTATGGTGCCGCCTGGATGTACGATAATCACGTAATCAACGTCCATACCCGGGGGAGAACCCTGCCCAGGTTTAAGCTCTACAACTACTTGTCCTTTTCCTCTCGAAGGCTCGCCAACTACCCAGACCTTACCTTTGAACCCAGGGTCAACATTAACATGCATTGCATCATGCCAGTCAAGACCGTTCGGATCTACCCTGCTCAGCGGGTTGTTTTCACAATAGGCGAACCAATTCCGGCCGTCTTTGATCGGGTCGGGGGTGAGGAAGCGGCCTACGGCGGGGTCGTAGTACCGGTGCCCGAGCAACTGGAGCCCGGTCGAGTCGCTCTGATACCCAAACGCCCCGCCGTGGCCAAAGCGACCCAGGAACGCACCCGCCCCCACACGCAATAGACCCGAGACGCAAAGGTGGCTGAAACCCCAATCTATCCGAACTATACTTCGAACTCAGATGGTGCTGGCGATGCAGTCGATAATCGTTGATTGAATTTTCTCACAGATCTGCAGCGCGGAGGCTTCACGAGTCAGGCCAGAGAATCGCTGCCACCAAAAAGACCTGTTGGCCACCGCGATGACTCGCTTTCGAAAATCATTACTGCAAAAGAATTCGGAGGAACCGAAGGGATGAACGAAGTGAGATTCCGCAGCAACTTCCAATATGGAAAAGTCTCCATGTGCCGAGCCACCGTACATTCCGCATCTATCGCAGGGTTGGTCTTCCTTGATAATCCGTACAGTGGCCGGGCGCAGGTAGACGTAGTGGTCAAGTTCCAGAATATGATCGGTGGGCGTCAACTCCGACAATTCCGAGGATTCCCAAAGATCCTTCCGAAGGTAAAGCCCATCCTGAAAGAGTCCACCTACTCGCTTCCGCGCTGATCTTTCCTTAAGTTCATCGTACAGACCCGCGAAAGCACCTCCAAGCCAGTAACCTGGCTCGGGTCCCGGAACATCAAGCAACTCTTTAACCGCCTTGGGGTGTTGCAAAAGATCAATGCGAAAGATCCGCCAGTACTCGCATTCATCTTGTCTCATATTAGTGGGGGAAAGCACTGTCTCCATCAGGTCTTTGATGTCTTGGTCATCCGGCTGTGGCTTGATATTGAGCTTCGATCTAGTCGCCTCAAACCGTCTTACCAACGAGGTCTTGTTATACTTTAGTATGGAAGCCGTATTCATGACTGCTCTACACGCTGAACAGAACACCACGGGACTACGACGATTGAAAGTCAGAGCGTGGTCGATCGGAGAATCCGCTCCGTGCACGCAGCGTATTTGCCAAGATATTTGCACTATAGTCTTCCTAAACGACTGATGAGCTCTCGGGCTTCTTCATCTGTCATTTCTAGTACCTCGACCAAGATTTTCCTCAGATATTCCAATACCTGTCTTGGAGTCGCATTGGAGTTTTTGTCGAAGAAGTCTTTCCAGAGCCGATTCCAAAATCCACCACGTATTTTATACCCCTTCGCATGGAGGACTTTATGTAGATCTACTGGAACTCTAAGCAGCAACCTATTCATGAGGTCTGCACTACCAAATATTTCGATCCACTTTTCCTTAAACATCTTTGGAAGAAGATGGTGAAGGTGTGACTTACCCGCAGCAGCTGAGGACGCAATCCCTGCCGCGACGGAACCATAGTGGGTCTTGTAGAAAAAGAGCTTAGCAGCTAGACCTGCGGGCGAGTGTAGACTTAGTAATCCAGTGGGATCTGCCGCTGTAAGCGGGTTGTTTTCGCAATGGACAGCGGAGACTCATCTAAAAGCGTCTTTGACCCCGGGGAGCAGACCAAAACTATGAACTCACGGGAATACAAGTAGCCTCAAGCAACTCATCTTGACCGCAAATCTGTTTGGTGTGGCATATGGGAATCAGCTCATATTGACCCTGGCAGCACTCGTCAATCACTTCCTTGATTACTACATCACATAACCAGGTACGGGTTGTGACATCAAACATCAAATGCCTACCTTCAAGCCATAAACACCGAGCTTTCCTCGGGTCACTCACGTACTTGAAGGAACCGCATCGAGGGCATCGTCTCATTTCTTCATGATGTAGCGCGGCAAATGTTGTGCTAGAAATCTCTATGTAGACCTCTTTGGAATCGAGTACGCTAGCTTCTTGAACGTCTACTGTTCCTTCAATCAACGGCGCGAGCAATTGAAGCAGCTCTTCCTTGATCACTAGAGTGGATGTGTCGATAATCGTCATAAACGTGGGCATCGGCTTCGATGACATCGGTATCAAGGTCAATTCTGACATGACAATCGGTCCCCCAAACCAGTAGCGCGCGCCGTGCTGTTGATAGTTCGGGATTTCATCGAGTAGGATTTTCCCATGAGCTATCTCAATCCTTAGACTCTCCTGAAAAGTCCTAGAGAGCGCCTCTAAAGCTTCATCATCTTTGACTTCCAACATCTCTAGTATCAATTCCTGAGGCGACATTTTTCCTAAACCAAACTTCTTTCTGAGTCTCTTGGCCAAACTCAACAACATTTCTCCCGAAGTATCGTAGCGCCTTGGGGTTGAGAAGACGTAGTTGCAAAGGCCGCAGAACACACTCGGGAACCAAACCAACGCATCGCGGTCTGGCAGTTCTGGACTAGCGAATGCTTCCTCGTAAATCGGCACGAGTTGATAGAGCGTTTGGTTCAAAAGTCTCCTCGTGCTGCCCTACTTAAAACTTCGGCGATTTCGTCCTTGTTGAGACCCATTGCTTTCAGCATTTTACGAAGATGATCCAAAGCCTGGGCAAGGGACGCTTTCGGGTTGGCCTTAAAAAACTCATCCCACTGATCATTCCACCAGCCCCCCCTGTAGCCATGAATCATTCTATGAATGTGAATCGGCATTCTCATCTTGAAACTGTCGATGAACGATTTCCAGTCTTTTCCGAACAACATTTCCCAGAATCGGTTGAGCTTACCACCAGCTGTAGGAAAAAGGTGATGAAAATGAACTTGGGACCTCTTCAGAAGATAAACGCCGGACACAAAGCTCGCTCCTCCAGAGGCAGTCCTAAATGACTCGATGGCCAGCAATACGTTCTGTGGCGCTGAAAGCGAACTTAACTTGCTAAGTCCCTCTGGATCTCCCGCAGTTAGCGGGTTGTTTTCGCAATAGGCGAACCAATTCCGTCCGTCTTTGATCGGGTCGGGGGTGAGGAAGCGGCCGACGGCGGGGTCGTAGTACCGGTGCCCGAGCAGCTGAAGGCCGGTCGAATCCGACTGGTAGCCAAACGCCCCGCCGTGCCCGAACCGGCCCTGGAACGCCCCCGTCGAAGAGACCACCGCACCCCAGGCGTCATACACTCGCGAAGCCGAGATCGCCGACGCCGACTGCGACTGGTGCTCGTTGTTCTTCAGCCCCGGGTGGCTATAGGTGGTCGTGGTACCGACTTTCTGGCTAATGCCAGGCTTGATGGCAACTTCCGAGGCGCCCGCGTAGGTCCGAACCACCGGAGCAGTCACCCCGATTCCATCCCGACGGATATTGGTAAGAGGGCCTGGGAATCGCTCTTGCACTCGCGTCCCAAGGCCGTTGTACCAATATCGACTCCAGATCGAAAGCCCTTGACTGATCATGGACAACCGACTATCGTAAGTCCAGGTTGTCTGGACGTTCTGCCCATTCAAGACCCAATTGGTCGGTCGGTCGGCCTGATCGTAGTTGATAGTAACCCCGTTAAGGTTCGTCAGGCGATCGTTGTCGTCGTAACCGTAAGTGGCGATGACCTGCGGGGCTGTTCCGACACGGGTTTTCTTTTCGGTACGGTTTCCATTGGCGTCGTACGAATATTCACCCTTGAAGTAGTTCGAATTGCCAAAAGTTCCTCGGACCTCTTCCTTCAGCTGGTTCAGGTTATCGTAGTCATAGACCGTCGAGACTCCGTCCTGCACCTTGACCTTGAGGTTGTTGGCATCGTCATAGGTCATCACCTGGGAAGCAAGGTCAGGTCCGTTAAGCGTTTGTCGAACCCGAGTGCTGGTGAGTCGTGAACGATTATCGTAACCGTTGATATCGTAGTGACCAGCGTGGTGCTTGGTCCACTCAACTCGACCGTAGTCATCATAGTCAAACGTCGTCGTTTCTCCGTACTTTAGGAGGGTGGCGAGTCGACCGGATGCGTCATAGGTTGACACCGTCTCGTTGGCAGTTGTTCCGCTGATGATTTCTCTCAGCTTCTCGCGAGCACCGTTCGGCCGGTACGTATATTCCATCACTCCTTGAGGAGTAGTCAGTCGAGTAGGTTCACCGGCCGCGTTGTAGAGATACGAAGTCGTCCCGGTGCCGTCGGTCATGCTGAGCATTCGACCGGTTGCGTCATAAGTGAACGAGGTGTCGGGATAAGTCGACCCAGGAATACCCGGCTCGTAGTCTACATACCAGAGACGTCCCGGGACTTCATACTCATATTGAGTAGTAAATTCGGTCGTCCCTTGTCCATAAGTGAAAGCCCAGACGTCACCATCGCCCGTATAACTCCACTTTTCGTACGTGCCAGCTGGCTTGTTGAGTCGCGTGATGCTACCGCGGAGGTCCGTCAAATAGGTTCGAATCTTGCCGCGCGCATTTGTTACCTTCTGAATAAAGCCGAGATCGTTGTATTCATAGCGCTCTGTCGTTGAATCCGCGTTAGTAACTTTCTTGAGGAAGCCATCAGGGAAATACTCATATCCAGTAAAGCCTAGCAGAGCGTTGGCAACTTGGAGAGGATTTCGTTCTTCGATGACTCGGTTGAGTTCATCAAAAGTCACCGTTGACACTGCCGTGCCTTGGGTAATGGATGTAGCTCGAAGCCAGCTATCATATCCGATCTGGATCGGCTCGAGGTCAGGCTGCCCACTACCGGTTTGGACCACTGACACCGGCTTCCCTAAGTTCCTATGGCTGGCCGTGCCATAGTCAAACCTCACTCCGCTACCATCGGGCTTGGTAACCGAAGTAGGATCGCCAAAGGCATTGGGGTTTGCACCACCATAGCTAATCGTTGTGGTATGACCGGCGGATCCCGTCCCTGCATCGGTTGTCGTTAAGAGATTTCCGAACGAGTCGTAAGTGCTCTGGACAACATACTTGTTGTTCCGGTGGGAACCTGCAGCGGAGAAGAGAGGATCCTTCACCTTAGTCAGTGCCTCAGCCGGTTGCCCAGAGCCACCATAGATGAACTCCCAGACTTTAGCGTTAGGGTCTTGATAGGTCTGCAACTGATGATTGGAAGTGTACGTGTAGGTCGAAGTTTGAGCCAGGTAATTTGACTCCGTTGCTACAAAACCATTAGAGGCATTGTACGTCAAGTATGTCGGATAGCCCCCGGCACTGATAACTTCTTCAGGCTGGTTCTCGGAATTATAACTACCGAAGGTTGTGACATAACCCTCTTCATCGACTTCTTCGACAATCCGTCCCTGGGTATCGTACAGGTGGATTGATGTGGCCAAAACGGGACCAAAGACGCCAGGGTTTAACCGTTTGCGCTGATAGATTGTCGTGGCCGTTGCAGTTGGCGCTCCGTAACCGTACTCCACCACACGTTGGTCAGGAGAAATTTCTCGAAGTACTCGACCGCTTCCGTCGTATTCAGTCGTCCAAGTATTATTCTCTTCGTCTATCTGCGCTACGATTTCTCCACGCGTACCGTAGTTGAAGGTTCTAGCCGCGGGGACGGATTGGCCGGCCAAAATCGGATGCTCTATTTTCTCAAGGAGGTTTCCTGATTGCTTCAGCGACCAGACTCGCCCTAGTGGATCGGTAACATCAACCTGATTAGTCCCATAATTGATGCTAATCACACGAGGGGTCGAAGTCCCGGTTCCATCGTCCGAAATTTGCGTAATTCGGTTGCTCGAGTTGCGAGTAATGTCGATTTGATTACCGAACCGATCTGCTACTGACACGAGGTATCCAGCCGGATTAAACGTATAAAAGCTTCCATCCACCCGGTCAAGTTTCCAAGCTGTGACGATAGGTGGGCCTGGGGGATTCGGGTTTGGAATCGTATCCACGGTCAGCGAATCGAATAGCCCCGGACCAGCGACATATGCAGTCCCGTTATGGTCAAATCGATTGACCGAGCCATCTTCGAACTCGATGCGGACCATTGAGTTCGGAGAAGGTGTGCCTCCGTCGCCATTTCTAAGGATAACATCGTAGCTGAATTTCCAACCTGCACCGAGTCCGTGAAGATTCTGGAGCAAGCCACCGTGGAACGCATCAGCTGAGTTGTGATAGAGTCGCAGATCAACAAAGCTCTCGCCGGAGGAACTCCAGCCCACCAGGGGGACTTCCGTCAGCCGATTGCCAGAGTATGTGTTGGTTGTGGCCCCAGGAGTCCCACTCGAAGAACCTTCCCAGCTTTGACTACCCCCGTCCTCGTACCCTAATGGCGGAATGGGTGTCTGGGCAACGCCAATCCAAGCCAGCCACCCGAGCATGTTGTCCTGCTTGAACTTGCCTTCACGGTACAGCTCACGTTCGAGTCTCGACTCATATATGTTCCCACGAGACCCATCTCTGACGGTCGGTGGCTTCACTCTCTCCCGCTTGAATCGAGGAGGCATACGCGGTCCAGGGTTTCGAGATGGCTTCAAGATGTAGGGGCGTTCATTCTCGCCATTTTCATCAGAAGAATCGTGATAGGCAGCAACCGCTGGACTTGTAACGGAAGTAAGGATCGCTAAGAGAAGAGTTAGCGCGAGGCATCGGGCAGAAACGCTGTCAATTTTGCTGAAAAACATGATTAATCCTTCTCTACGACGTGTCTTCGCGACTGTTCTCAGCATCGAAGAAATTGCGATCAATACAGCAACATGCGGCGTCAAATAGGTTAAGCATATGTTAAGTGAGATTCCGAGAATCCCGAAGGACCCAGAACCAGCCATAATCCAGGGTATGTGCGGCATCGCCGGGTATGTGGGACCGCGGAGTGCGGTTGAGGTCGTCTATGACCAGCTGAAGCGGCTGGAATATCGGGGCTATGACAGCGCCGGAATCGCCTTCCTGGAAAGTGGAGCAATCAAGGTTTATAAGCGCGCGGGCAAGCTCGGCGAACTGGGCAAGCTCATGGGCGAGTTTCCGAACGACACCCGCTTGGCCATCGCCCACAGCCGCTGGGCGACCCACGGACCCCCGACCGATGACAACGCCCACCCCCACTTCGACCAGTTCGAAAAAGTCGCGATCATCCACAACGGGATCATCNNCGAAGTCGCCGCCCACGTGATCGGCGAAGAATACGCGAGCGGAGGCACTCTGGAAGACGCTGTTCGCCGCGCGGCCAAGCGCCTGCGGGGGGCCTATGCCCTGGTGGTGGTGACCAAGGACGAACCCGATAAAATCGTCTGTGCTCGCAACGCTAGCCCATTGGTCATCGGCCTGGGTGAAAACGAAAACCTACTCGCCAGTGATATCCCAGCCGTCTTGCCCTATACGCGCCAGGTGCTGATCTTGGAAGATGACCGGGTGGCTGTGCTGACCCCCGACGAGGTGGTGGTGACCGACCTCGACGGGATCGAGCAGCCCTACGTGCCGATGCACATCGAGTGGGACATCGCCGCGNNGCTGAAGGAGATCCACGAGCAGCCCGAAGTCATCCGCCAATGCATCGCCGGGCGGATCGACGAAAAGAACCGGGTTCGACTGGAGAACGTCTTTAGCGAGCACGTCTGGGGCGAAATCGACCGCGTCAACCTGATCGCTTGCGGAACCAGCTACCACGCATGCCTGATCGGCAAATATCTGTTCGAGAATCTCCTCCGGATTCCGGCTGACGTTTATTACAGCAGCGAATTCCGCTATGGCGACCCGGTGCTTTCGCCCAAGTCGCTGGCGATCTTTATCAGCCAGAGCGGCGAGACGGCCGATTCGCTGGCCGCTCTTCGGGTCTGCAAGCAGCGACGGATCCGCACGCTGGGCATCGTCAACGTGATCGGCAGCAGCATCGCCCGCGAATGCGACCGCGCCATCATCACCCAGGCCGGGCCCGAGATCAGCGTCGCCAGCACCAAGGCCTATACCGCCCAGGTCGTCAGCCTCATCTTGCTGAGCCTCCACGTGGCCCAAGTGAACGAGGTTCCTGGGATCCGGGTCGAGCAGGTCGTCAACGATCTGCGCGAACTGCCCGAACTGGCGACTCGAGCGCTGGATTGCGAGCCCGAAGTGATCAAACTGGCCGAGCGCGCGGCGGAGTCGAACCTCTTCTTCTTCCTTGGCCGCGGGATCGACGCTTATGTCTCGCTAGAGGCGGCACTCAAGCTGAAGGAAATCGCTTATGTGGCAACCCAAGAATCCCCGGCGGGCGAAATGAAGCACGGCCCGCTGGCCTTGGTCGAGAAAGGCGTCTTCGCCGTCTTTGGCGCGACCGACGCGGTCTTGCGGGATAAGCTGGTCAGCAACATGAAAGAGATCCAGGCCCGAAATGGGTACGTGGTCTCGATCACGACTGAAGAAGATTCCCACACCGACAAGGCGGCCGACTGCGTGATCCGCATCCCCAAGGCGGGTCAGAACTACCTGAGCGCCCTGCTGAGCATCATTCCTTTGCAGCTTTTGGCCTATCACCTCGCCCGGCTCAAGGGCCTGGAAATCGACCAACCCCGCAACTTGGCCAAAAGCGTCACGGTGGAGTAAAGGTTAGGGATTAGGGATTAGGGGTTAGGATTGGGGCATCCTCACTCCGTTCCCTTCGCTCGCGGACCTCTCCCTGAGGGAGAGGATCTTNNGAGGGGGGGGGGGGGAGCTCCCCGCTCCGTTTCGAGGCAGTCCTGTTGAAGATACTGGGGTTTGCGAGAGCGTTCTATCTTCAACTGCCATCCCTCAGCAATGCATGTATCATGAAGGACATGGAACGCAAGTTGCTTTCTTTTGCTGTGGGATTGGGGATGATCGGCTTGGCGGCAGGAGCTACGGCTGGGCCAACGCCGTATCGAGTGCGCATTTTCTCTGAGGTCGAATATCAGGGTGTCAAGTACCAGCCGAATCTCGGATCTCGGCTTTCTGACGGCACGATGATTTACAGCAATGTAACCCCTACCGGCACGTACCATATCATTGGGAAGGAGGGGGCCTTCCGGAAATGGGAGTCTTTCGGAGCCCCGGCCCAGACGCGGCCATTCTCGTTGCATGAAGACGGCCACATAGCTTTTCGGAGCAATGACAGCCGCACCATTGGCACACTCGGTCCTGCCGGAATCAAAACGTATCGATCAGTAGATCAGGGCTCCCAGCGACCGTTTTGGAGCGTAACGGGCCTCAAGGCCGGGGGGTTACTTGCAGGAACGCTTGACTATACGGTCGATGGGGCCTCTCCGATGTCGAGTGGATTTGTCGCAAAGAACGGCCAGGTAACCGTCATACGGGGGCAAACAGGGTTTCCTGGCTATCAAGACTCAATTGTTGTGACAGCAAATGATCGGGGACAGGTCCTCGGCGGCTGGGCAAGCACAGGCTTTGCGGCTGTCGATGCCTTTCTCTACGAAAACGGCAGTTATTTGGAGGGTCACCAATTCATACCTGGCCAGACCGGGATCGGCTTTCTGCCGAAGGATATCAACGAGCGCGGGTCTATCCTCTATTCCGGAGGGATATTGCGGGCCACCCTGCAAAATGGCAATCGAACTTGGAGCATCGTCGAGCTCGGGAACACGGGCAGAACACTGGCAAACGCCAAGTTCAACTCAAGCGAACTCATCGTCGGCCACTCGACCAGTGACACCTCGGGGACTCCCAAGAAGATGCATTTTTGGTCGGAAGGACAGGTTCGTCCAATGAACGACTGGCTCGTCAATGGTCAAATTGACGACGTGAGTGGGGGTATCAGTCGGGTCTACGATGACGGCTCCATCCTTGCATCTGGGGACATCAACTTCGCAGGCTACTCCAATACGGGATATGACGGGCAGACCTACAACGGCACCTTCCTCCTTGAACCCGTCCCCGAGCCGGGGACGATAGCCGCGCTGGGGCTGGGGGTAGCGGCGATGCTCCGCCGGCGGCGAAAGGGATAGCGCGGAATGGTGGGGAATGGTGTGGGATTGAGAGTCTAGGGGAGCAATGGGAGGGATTCTGTGCAAGAGCCTTCCGCCACTGCTTCCCAATTGCTTTCCTAGCGCCCCGACTTCGCCATCGCTCCGCGGCTCTACAATTGCCCGACAATCGCTCCCCAACCGGTCCACCAAGCCCTCCCACCTCGGGCCAAGTAAACTTATGCAGTGGCCAATCCGAAAATACGGTTGAGCCGCCCCCGCATGAGCAATCCCGACTGGCCCAAGATCACGATCGTCACGCCCAGCTATAACCAGGCCGAGTATCTGGAAGAGACCATCCTCTCGGTGCTGAATCAGCGCTATCCGAACCTGGAATACATGGTGATCGACGGCGGCAGCAACGACGGATCGGTCGAGATCATCAAGAAGTACGAGGCCCACCTGAGCTATTGGGTCAGCGAGAAGGACAGCGGCCAGGTCGATGCGATCAACAAGGGGCTCAGCCGCGCCACTGGCGACATCGTCGCCTTTCTCAATAGCGACGACGTCTATCTGCCCGGGACCCTGATCAAGATCGTCGAGACTTTCAGGAACAGGCCCGACGTCTACTGGATCTCGGCCCCTTCCCTACGCTTTGCCGCCGACCGGGTCATCCCCGAGGGTCGCCACAAGATCAAGGAGGACAAGGTTCATTGGCTACTGGCCTGCCACCTGGCCCAGCCCAGCACCTTTTGGCGCAAGTCGGTGATGGACAAGATGGGCATCTTGGACCCCAAGTTCCACTTTGCCCTGGACTATGAGTATTGGCTCCGCTTTATCTTTGTCGGCGGATACTGGGTTCACTTTTTGGAGCGCCCCCTCAGCGGATACCGCTACCACGACGACAGCAAGACGGTCGCCCTTCAAGAGCGCTTTCGACAAGAAGAAAAGAAGCTCTACGACAAGTACGTCCCGATGCTGAGCCGCTTTGACCAGTGGCGCTTTTGGCGGGCGAGGAAGAAACGGGACCGCGATCAGCAACTCTTCGAGGTCGTCAACGTGCTTCGAACCGAGGGTCGGGCCAAGGCGAAAGAGGCCTGGGCACGGGCGATCAAGGCTGACCCCCTGAATCTTTTCACCCGTACCGGTGCGGTGGTCACCCTCCGAGTCCTGACAGGAAAAGCCTGAGAACCGGTAAAGGGCTGGGCTTGGTCTGGCACGGATACGGTCTTAACATTCACGAGGCTTGCGGAATCTGCCTTTCCGAAGGTGGAGTTCATGTTGAAGTCTCAAATTTTTACGAAGAGGTTGCTTCCGGCGCTTTGGGTCGCCTCGTTCACGGCTATGGCCAGCTTGAGTCAGGCGCAGACCACGATCTACGTCAATCGTTTTGGCAACGACCGAAACGACGGGTCGACCGAGCGCGTTAATCGAGCCCAAAAGACCGGACCGAAGCGGACGCTGGAAGGCGCACGCAACCAGATCCGATTGATGAAGCGGAACGGCACGCTCGATCCCAAGGGCGCCATCGTCCTCGTCGGAGCCGGCACTTACCTGCTCAACCGCGGGTTCGAACTCACTCCCGAGGATTCGGGAGCCCCTGGCGCACCGATCATCTACCGTGCCCAAAACCCGGACGGGACCATTATCGAGGGCGGTCGGCGCATCACCACGTGGCGGGCACTCTCGGCAACCATGCGAGCCCGATTCAAGCCCGAAGTGGTGAACAACATTCGCGTCATTTCTTACCGCACCCTCCGCGGCCTTTCGCAGCGGGGGCACTCGGTTCCGACGACCGAGGTCTGGAACGAGCTGATCTTTAAGGATCAGCGAATGAACCTCTCGCGATATCCCAACACGGGATGGCTGCAAGTCGGAAAGCTCGACGTCTCGGATCCTCAGGCCTTTCTTTCGACTTCGACTACCCCCGAGGGGTGGGCGGCAGAAAACGACATCTGGTCCCACGGATTCTTTGGCAACAACTGGAGCGACTTCTTGGTCAAGGCCAATTACACCAGGGGTCAGCGCCGCGTCAAGCTCGACAATATGCCGACCTATGGAGTCCGCGAAGGTCAACGCTTTAGTTTTGTCAACGTGGTCGAAGAGGTCGATAGCCCAGGCGAGTACGCGGTTGACGTCCGCCGCAAGCTGATTTACTTCTATCCGCCCGATAACGACCGAAGAAACGTGGCCGTGACCTACCTCAACGAAGCCCTCGTCCGGTTCAACGATGCCAGCCATATCCGGTTCGAAGGGTTTACGCTGCAAAACGGTCGCCGGAATGGTCTGGAGATCAACCGAGGGACTGAGATCACCGTCGATGGTCTGACGATCCGAAACATGGGCACCGACGGCGTCCTCTTCCGCGAGGGTCGCAACAACACGCTCAGCAACAGCAACATCTTTGGCACCGGCGAGGTCGGCGTCCGTCTGAATGGCGGCGACCGCATCAACCTGGTGAATGCCAACAACCGCGTCATCAACAACCACATCAAGGAAGTCGGCCAAGTCGTGCACACCTACCGCCCGGGGATTCTGCTCAACGGATGCGGCAACGTGATCGCCAACAACCGACTGGAAGAGATGCCCCACATCGCGATCCTGGTGAATGGCAACAATCATCTAATCGAGAAGAACGAGGTCAGCCGAGTCTGCTTGGAAACGGGCGACGCGGCCGCCATCGGCCTCGGTCAGGATATGTCCCAACAGGGCAACATCATCCGCTTCAACTACGTGCAAGATGTCCGCGCCAGCCAGATCGGGTCAAAGGGACTCTTCAATGAGTGCGTCGCCTTCTATCTGGACGACCTGACCAGCGGAACGACCGTCTATGGCAACGTCGTGAAGCGCGTGGACCAAGGCGTGCACATCGGTGGTGGCCGGGACAACCGAGTGGAGAACAACGTCTTCATCGATACGGAGTACTCCATCCACGTCGACGCCCGAGCTCGCCGAGTCAGCGATGCCTTCTGGAACACGATCCAGCAGCGCCTGCAAGCCGTGAACTATACGCAACCGCCGTACAGCACCGCGTATCCGAACCTGGCCCGACTGATGAACGACGATCCTCGAGAACCGAAGCGCAACCTCTTCCTGCGAAACGTCACCGTGCGGGGGCAAGAGTTCCACCTGATCGATTCGATCTCGCCGAACTCGAGCTTCAACAACCCGAACGTTCTGCTCGGAGTGACCGGAAACTACGCCGGAAACTCGCCCGGATTCGTGAACATGGACGGCGATGACTATCGCCTCAGCTCGGGATCGCCGCTGCAGAATCTCGGATTCCAGCCGATCAATATCAGGGAGATTGGACTCCAGGTGACTCCGAGTCGCCCGAGCGTCCCCGCCCTGGCCGGAACCAATCGAGCCGTAACTTTCTAAATCCGATCAGTCCCCCTTCACGGTGGCAGGGTCTCGCTCCAAGAGGGCGAGGCCCTGCACCGGTAAACTTTTCAGCACATGTTCGGCGGCATCCAAATCACCCCAGCAAGAATTCGGCGGGCTTTGCTCGACAAGACACCCCTGGGGCGCCTCCTTGTCGGCCAAAAGACCAAGGAGGAGATGGGCGTGCGGGTCACGAGTGCGGCGGTCGATTCACGGATCCCCAGCTATGAGTGCCCATTCGTCGAGCCAGCCGCCTACCACCCGATCTTTGACCGAGAAGAATTCGAACGGATTGCGCCCGTATTCGGAAGCGACGAAGACCGGGAGTACGTCTTCGGCAGGGTCACCAAATATCACCACGGAGCGCGGTTCACATCACGCCGGATGGATGTCGTCGTTTTGGAAGGGGCCGAAGTCAGCTTTCCCCGCGGAGCCGTATTGCTCAATGGCCGGATCGTGGATGAAGCGACGATCGCGATCGGGAGTTTCTTGATTCCCAGCATCTACCAGGAGGTGTTCTCCGGGCCGGTGGTCGATCTGCCCGGGGAATACGGGATGCTACCCATTCAGTATTGGACGGCCTATGGGCACTGGACGACCGACGTGCTTCCAAGGCTGGAGGCCCTCAGGGCTTCGCCGATGCCGGCCGGAGTGAAGCTCCTGATGCCCGAGGGCCTGCGGGGATTCAACCGGGCCATGCTCAAGGCAGCCGGAGTTCGCGAAGAGGATTGCGTCTTCAAGCCCAATGCCCGCTACCGAGTGGAAAAGCTGTGGCTCCCTACCCGGGGCTGCGAATACAGCAACATTCATCCTCGGTGTATCCGGTGGCTTCGATCTGAGGTCTTGCCTCGGGTTGAGGTGGGCGAGCGCAAGCGCCGGATCTACATTTCGCGGGAGGACGTTCCGTTCCGGCGAGTGGTGAACGAGGCCGATATCTTTGCCCAGCTTCAGCCGCTGGGGTTCGAGAAGCTGGTGAACACCCAGCACGGTTGGGAAGACCAAGCGCGGATCTTTGCCGAATCGGAGGTCGTGGTCGGTCCCCATGGAACCAATATGGCGAATTCGATCTACAGCGCGCCGGGAACGGTCGTCATCGAGATGTTTGCGGCAAACCACATCGAAGGTTCTTGGTCTTTGGCCGGTAAGATCGTCGGCTCTCAATATGGTGTGGTGATGGGTCGCGAGGTCGGCAAGGGCGTCAATGCCCATCTCTGGATTGATCCGGCGAAGGTTCTTCAGGCGCTCAAGATGGCCGGAATTTCCTAACTAGCTTCTTGATCGGGGCCGGGAGATCCGCCAATCGTACAGCAAAGATCGTGCCCAAGCTGAGCACCACAAAGATCGGCATCAGCAATACACCCACCCAATGGAGGCCGCGCTCTGCGAGCGCCTGGGAGACCAGGAAGCCGGCTCCGCAGAATGCTCCCGCGATCATGAAGATGCTGGCCGTTACCCCGAAGAACTTCCCGGCGGAGAGGGTTGGGGCGATATGGCGCTGGGTATAGATCAGCAGCGGGTACCACTGGAGCGTCTGGATCCCGATCTTCAGATACGCAACCCCGGCGAGTCCGAACCAGTGAGTAAGCGGGATCGTTGCGAGGAGGGTGGTAACACCATTCCAAAGGACGAACGGGAGGATCCGGTGGGCTTGTCCCCGCACAAAGAAGGCAGCCCCAATCAGGCTGAACAGGGCCTGAAAAGCGCCGTAGACCCCGGCTCCCAACATGAGGATTTCGCCATCGGGTGGCTGTCGTTGGCCAAGCCAAACGGTAAGAATCACGGCCGCAAACCCGGCCGGAACCAGCACGAAGGAACTAGCGACGGCGAGAACAATCCGCCCGTTCCTCTCCAGTGCCCGACCGAAAGCCTCGTCCCCTTGAATGGCGGCGCTGGCCAGTTCGGGCTGACTTGTTTGGGTGAGCGAGCCGAGAAGGTCGTTGGTGGCGTCGCTCAGCTTGGCCGAGTTGTTCAGGTGGGTATTTTGAACCGTTCCCAAGGTGCCGGTGACCAAAAAGCGGTCCGCCGTCCCGCTGAGCACCGAGCCGACTCGGTTCGGGAAGTTTCGCCACCCGACTTTGAGGAATTCGCGGGCTAAGCCCGTCTGGATTCCAAACTTGATGTGCTCACGGGGGAGCGATCGAACGGAGTGAACCATGCCGTACGTCACCGCGGCGCACGAGCCCACCGCAAGCCCCAGTACGTAGGCCTCCGGAGTGCGGAAAATGGCAGTCAAGACCACGGCCGAGACCATCCCCCCAACTCCATTGAGCGCATTCAGCGTGCTGACAACCTGAAACTGGCGCCGGGTCGAGTGCAACAGCTGGTTGGCGTTGAAGAGGGTGATGAAGAAAAACTGAACCGCTGCTGCCCCAAAGAGCGCGACTCGGCTCGAATCGAAATCCTTGAGCGGAATTGCGACACCGACCGCGAACAAGAGAAGTGCGCCCAGAAAGGAATAGGCAAACGCGAGGCTGATGTGGTTGGACCAGACCCGGGCAGTCTCGGCCCGGTCCTCCTCGTGGTGGCTTTGGTACATCCGCAGCTGGGCACCATCGCTGAATCCGGGATCCATGAGCCAGAAGTAGCGGGAAAGCATGACGGCGAAAAGACACCCGCCATAAAGCCCTTCGCCCAAGATCGCGAGCAGGAACGGAACGGAAAGGAAGTTGACCGCGAGGGAAAGAAATCGGACCCCACTAAGGAGGATGGCCCCTTTGGTCTTGCCGGTCTGGNNGTCTGGCGCGGTCCCTGGTCGGGCCCTGGCGCGGCAGATTCGGCTTCGGGTTCCAACATACAAGGCTAAGGACGGAAGCAGAATGGCCCCCGGTGCGGAGTTTAGTAGGCGCCGTCGCCTTTGATGACGCTGTAGGGCGTCTTCAGGAGAATCTTCAGGTCGGTCCAGAAAGACATCTCGCGGATGTACTTGCGATCCAATTCCATCCATTCCTCAAAGCTGAGGTTGCTGCGACCCATGATTTGCCAGTAGCAGCTGATTCCAGGCTTGACGCTCAGACGCGTCATCGTGAGGTCGTCGTATTGCTCGACCTCGTGCGGGATCGGCGGGCGCGGACCCACGAGCGACATCTCGCCGGTGAAGACGCTATAGAGCTGCGGCAGCTCGTCGAGGCTGTACTTCCGGATGAATCTTCCAACGGGAGTGATCCTGGGGTCTTCCTTCATCTTGAAGATAGGACCATCCTTCTCGTTGTTCTGAAGAAGTTGCTGGAGCTGCTTATCGGCCCCAACCCGCATGGATCGGAACTTGATGAACTGAAACTTTTTGCCGCAGAGCCCGACGCGGGTCGACTTGTAGAAGACCGGGCCGGGGCTGGTGATCTTGACCGCGAGGGCGATCACCAGAAAGATGGGAGCGAGGAGCAAAAGAAGAATCAACGAACCGATGATGTCCAGCACTCGCTTAGCGATAGCGTACGACACCGGGTGCGGTCGCATCTCCCGGCAACATTCCAATTGGTCTGCACTCGCTACGGCGATCATCTTTGGGTCTCTGTCTATTATCGGTTCCGGAATCGGGATTGGAGACAGGGATTTTTGCGAATCTGGCTCCATCCTTTCGAAAGATCAGCCCCCACGTTGGGGCAGAGTTCACCTCAGAGTGATGCCCGGAGTATACCAACCGCTATGTTCAATCCCGAGCCTGTAAAAATTACTGTTCGAGCACGAATCCCGGTTATTCGCCGGGGATCTGAGACCGGTGCACGAATCCGAACTCCATATCGCGGAGAGAGAGGTCGAAAAGAACAAAGCCGGCGGCTACGATTTGGCGATAGGCCTCCCTTTGGCGGGGGTAGCCGTTGGACACATACGGGTGGAATTCGACCAGGAGCTGGCCGATCTCGACGCCGCTAGCGAGCAAATCGGGGATCGCCTCGAACTCGGCCCCCTCGATGTCCATCTTGAGGAGGTCGATGCGGGTCACCCCGAGCCGGGCGGCGGTGGTGGCCAGACGCTCGACCCGCACGGGAACTCCATGGGTATCGACCGGAATTTCGGACTGAGACAAGATCGTACTGCTCGAGTCACCATCGACCGACTGGGGTCGCATCTCGACTTCCCCATCGAAGGCGGCGAGGCCGATCGGTTCAAATTCGAATCGAGCGTCAAACCCCTGGGCCGTGATCCAATCGCCCAATCCCGGAGTCGGGTCGAAGGCCCGGACACGGCACCCATGATGGCGGATCACCTCCAGATCGAAACTGGGGTCGTGGCCGATCCCATAGCTCCAGACCTCACTGTGTGAACCGAGTAGCCCGGGAAGGACTTCCCATCCTCCGTACTCGCTGCCGTAGTGTGCGGTTGGCAACCGAAGGCGAGCCCCCGCGACCGGAAGCCGTCCGAGAAGAAACTTTGCCTGACGCTTGATGCGCTTCAGCGGTCGTCCGGCAGGCATAGCTTGCGATAAACCTCCACCGCGACTCGGGCCAGCTTTTGCCGGATTCGAGCCGAGGGCGTTTGCTCCATAAACGGAGTCCTAGCGTGGCGAAGAAGTCGGATGAGCACGCGGACCTGTCGCCAATAGTCCAGGTCCCATTTGGCCCGCGCCGAATGGTAGAGCAGCGGACGAGCGATCTCGGGCTCGGGCATCGACCGATAGAACGAACACTCTCCCCGCAGGACGTCGAGATTCAGGCGCCCATTGCGTCGCCACGGGGTCAGGCTATAGTTGGCCGAATCGGGGCC
>DDSL01000024.1:18844-33849 GCA_002343825.1 Chthonomonas sp. UBA2391 | reverse complement strand
CTTCTCCCCAACACAACGGGGTTCAGTAACGTCTGCCGGATGTCGATCCATCCCACCAATTCCAACATCGTGATGGCGTCCATCCGTTATGGCGGCTTGGTACGGTCAACCGATGGCGGCAACACTTGGACCACGGTCCGATGGGCTCAGGGGTCCTACGATGTCCAGTTCCATCCCACCAACCCCAACAAACTGGTAGCCCAAGTGATCGACTACGATTGGAACGTCGGGAACTGGTACCACGCCGCGCTTTACTCCAACGATGCCGGATCCACCTGGCAAGAGAGCAGCTTGCGGGCCTGGGGATTCGGGCCCCGTGTCGAGCTCGCCTATGCCCCGAGCAACCCTAGCATTGTCTATGCCAGCGTGGCCGAGGACGATGGCATCATTTACAAATCGACGGATGGCGGGGTGAGCTACACCCGTGTGACCACCACTGGCCGGAGCGGGACGAACTGGTATGCCAACCCCCTGTGGGTTGATCCCGTGAATCCCAATATCCTGGTCACCGGCGGCTATCACCTTTTCCGCTCGGATGATGGTGGAGTGACCCTCAACCAGATCTCCGACGGCTACATCCTCACCACCGATCCGCACCCCGACCAGCACCTAGTCATCCAAGAGCCCGGCTATAACGGCACCACCAACCGCAACGTCTGGATCTGCGGGGACGGTGGGATGTACCGATCGACCGATATCCGCAACGCCACGCCCAATAGCACTTGGCAGCGGCGCGAGGTCAGCTACAACACGACCCAGTACTACGGAGCCGCTGGCCATGGCCCGACCGGTCGCATCGTCGGGGGAACCCAAGACAACGGAACCCATACACTGAATCTCGGTTCGAATGCCGGGTGGTTGACCTTTGGTGGCGATGGTGGTTGGTCGGCCATCGACCCCACCGATCCTGAGTACATCTACGGTGAGTATGTCTATCTGACGATCCACCGCTCGACGAACGGCGGACTCTGGGCCGATTGGATCTATCAAGGCATCGACGATGCTTGGTCGGCGGCAAACTTCATCGCCCCATTCGTGCTGGATCCAAGCGATCCCAACACGATGTATGCCGGAGGGCGCTCGCTCTGGCGGTCTCAGGATGTGAAGGACGCGGTTCCGACTTGGAATCGCATCGCGGGTCCGAACAGCACCAACATCAGTGCGATCGCCGTGGCCCCGAGCGATCCGGAGATCGTCTACTTTGGCCTCAACAACGGCGAAGTCTGGAAAACGACGAACGCCTCGGCCTTCTTGCCCACCTGGACCCCCGTCGACAACAACGGCTCGGTGAACCCCTTGCCGGATCGGTACATCGGTCGCATTGCGGTGAACCCGGGCGATGCCAATCAGTTCTATGTGAGTCATGGCGGCTTTGCCGGAGACAATCTCTGGTTTACGACGAACGGTGGATTAAGCTTCTCCGACGCCACCGGGAATCTTCCTTTGGCCCCGATCCGCGGGGTGGCGATCCATCCTGGCAACAGCAGCCGGATCTATGTCGGGACCGAGGTCGGACTCTTTGTCAGCACCGACGCCGGAACCAGTTGGTCGACCAGCGACTTCGGCCCGGCTCAGGTCAGCGTAGACGAAGTCAACTTCATGTCCGATAGTCAGACCCTCCTCGTTGCGACCCACGGCCGAGGGCTCTGGACCCTAGACGAGTTCGACCCCGTCGGTAAGTTCTCTGGATCGGTCGACCTGTCCGAATACAATCCAGGACCAAACGGCGAGCAGGTCGAGATCTCCTTCTTCGACTCCACTTCGGGCGATCTCCGGGCGATTCGGCGAGCCCGTCTTGATGACGGAGGGAATTTCGAACTTGTCCCCGGAATTCCGACCGGGGATTACCGCGTGGTCGTGAAGGGTCGGACTTGGCTCTCCCGAGAAGTAGGAACCCTCTTCCTGACTTCCGGCGACCTGACGGCCGATCCGGTGATGCTCCTCAATGGCGATGTCGATGGCGACAACTCGGTGACGATCTTTGACTACATCGATCTCAGCGTGGCCTTCGACACGAACTCAGGAGATCCCGGCTTCAACGCGAACGCCGATCTTGACGGCGATGGTTCCGTCACGGTGTTCGACTACATCATCCTGAGCGGAAACTTCGACCTCACGGGCGAGTAATCCGCTGATCGATGGGCCCTTGCGGTGGTGTGGATCCACTGGAAGGGCCTCTTGCTTTTTTGCGGAGTCCACCTTCGGTCGGGTCCGCCAAGTAAACTCCTAGGTCTGATATGGATTACCGTCGGAGTTACGTCAAAGACATTTTCAGCCTGGCCCCAGGCTCAGAGGTGGATGCCTATGGATGGGTGAAGACCCGTCGAGATAGTAAAGGCGTCAGCTTTGTCCAATTGAGCGACGGTTCTTGCTTTCAGGATCTGCAAGTAGTCCTAGAGGCCGGCGCCTTTCCCGAAGAAACCGTCAAGCAACTCACGACCGGGACATCCGTGCGATTCCGCGGTGAAGTGGTGGAATCTCCGGCCGCTGGCCAAGCCGTCGAGCTCAAGGCCACTCAGCTGGAGATTTACGGAATTGCTGATGCAACGACCTATCCGCTCCAGAAAAAGGGTGCAACCATGGAATTCCTGCGAGAAATTTCCCACTTGCGGGTTCGGGGCAATACCTTTGGAGCGGTGTTCCGCGTGCGGAGCGAGGCGGCTTACGCCGTCCACAAGTTTTTCCATGAGCGGGGCTTTCGGTGGATTCACACCCCGATCATCACCGCCAGCGACTGTGAAGGAGCGGGGGCAATGTTCGCCGTCAGCACTTCGCTCGAGGCCACCGGCCATGGTGATGATGCTCAGTGGAAGCTCAAATCAGCGGACCCGACCCAAGATTTCTTTGGTAAACCCGCGTTCCTGACGGTCAGCGGGCAACTTGAGGCCGAAACAATGGCCCTCGGCCTAACGAATGTTTATACGTTTGGCCCCACTTTTCGCGCGGAAAATTCCAACACAGCTCGACATTTGGCCGAGTTTTGGATGATCGAGCCAGAAATGGCCTTCTGCTCTCTGGAAGGGGACATGAAGCTCGCGGAGGAATTTCTCCGCTACGTGATTCAGCATCTCCTCGATCACTGCGGTCCCGATCTGGAGTTCTTTAACCAGCGGATCGAACCCGAACTGCTCAAGACCCTTGAACACGTCGCAACGAGCAGCTTTGAGCACATGACCTACACCGAGGCCGTCGAAGCTCTGGCCGCCAGCGGCGAAAAGTTCGAGTTCCCCTGCCATTGGGGTGCCGACCTTCAGGCCGAGCACGAACGCTGGCTTACCGAGGTGAAGGTCGGGCGCCCAGTGATCCTGACCGACTACCCGAAAGAGATAAAGGCCTTTTACATGAGGTTAAACGAGGACGGCAAAACCGTCCGGGCCATGGACGTGCTCGCGCCCCGAATCGGAGAAATCATCGGAGGATCCCAACGCGAAGAAAGACTCGACATCCTCGAAGATAGGATCGAGGAATTCGGGCTTCCGAAAGAGGCTTATTGGTGGTACCTCGACCTTCGACGGTTTGGATCGGTCCCCCATGCCGGGTTTGGTTTAGGATTCGAACGACTCCTGATGTACGTTACGGGGATGAAGAACATCCGAGATGTGATCCCCTACCACCGAACGCCCGGATCCGCTGAGTTCTGAATCAAAAAAGTCCCTGCAACTCGAAAGTTGCAGGGACTTTTGTTGCGATCCCAGTAAGGTTAGTCGAGTCGTCGACGTGTGGTCGCCATCCATTGGGCCCACTGCTCGCATGTTCGAGTTCCCAAGAAGGCATTGGTAAACGTGGCCGACTTGTCATAGCAAGTATTGGCCAGATCCTCAACGCGGGATTGCATGATGCCTTGGCGATTCTGGAGCGTGTAGGCGTCCATGTTGACGAACTTGGCGTGGCCGTCGCTGTACCCGTGGACCCACTTTCCGCCGTGACCGATGGTGGAACGCCACTCGGTTCCGGTTCCCGAAGACCGGCCAAACCGGGCCCGCATTTCGATGTCCTGCCAGTACCAGTTGCTGGTGTAGGCTCGCTCGTCGTTGGTCTCTTGAATCAGGTGGAAATCGGCCGGCTCGGCGATTTCGCCAAAGCTTCGTCCGAGTCGCCAACCTTCCGCGTTGGTCCCGCTGAAAACTCCGAGCCACCACCCTCGCTCAACGATTCCGTTGTTCATCGCGAAGCCAATGCACTTGCCCGACTTGTTGAAATCGCTCCAGCACTCGGGCGAGGTGGTGCCTGGCTGTGCCTTCGCCACTCGTCGGTCCGTGTAGAAGATGTCCCAGTTCTTGATGTAGGGCTGTAGCATTCCCTGGAACGAACCTCGATCCTTCCAGAAGCCTTCATCCGAAGTCTCGATGGGAAGGCGATCCTCGTTGTCCCCCGCATACATGATCCAGGCGTTTAGAAGCTGGCGGCCGTTGGACAGGGCCTTTGTCTTCTTCGCCGCTTCCTTGGCCTGAGCAAAGACGGGGAAGAGGATCGCGGCAAGGATCGCGATAATCGCGATGACGACGAGTAACTCGATGAGCGTAAAACCGGATGATTTCTTATGCATAGCGCTGCCTCATAGCCCCTAAGTCTTCACAAAGAGCCCATGTAATCGCATTTCGCATTGTATAGAAGGTTTCGGTCGGATTGCACGGTGTTTGTGTTAAGGTTTCTTAACAATCGAGGAATTTCATGTTAACGTTCTTAACAATTGAACCTGAAGAAGTTAAGAGTCCTTAACAATCAACATTTCCTTAATCTTTCGCGGTGTATTGTCATTTTGCGCCGGTCCGTGATCGGTGCAACCTTTGGAGAAGAGGAAGATAAACCCATGAAAATGAACAAGCTTTCGCTGCTTGCCTTACTCGGACTGGCCGGAGCCGCCAATGCCGATTTCTTGATCCCCGTCGATACTTCGACCCACGTCGATCTCACCCCGATCATCGCGATTGAACAAGGGGAAGTCGACGACAACGCCATTGGCCGCGACCTGCCCTTCACCTTCAATTTCTTCGGCGAATCCAGCCGCACCTACAACTGGGGTGCTGGCGACGTCACCTACACTTACAACAAGGTCTCGGTCAACGCCAACGGCGACATCAACTTTGTCGACGAGTTCCACTACGGCGAGGATGACCTGTATCGATCTTGGCGACACTACCGCCCGTCGCACCTGGCCCTCGTTCCGCGGATCGCTCCCTACGGCGAGGACCTCTACCAGTTCAACAACGGCGAATGGACCGATGGTCAAGGGAACTTCACCCGCCCGATTGGTCACATCTGGGAATATGCCGAGCCCCTCGGCGCCTACTATGCCATCACGTGGCAAAACGCGGTCAACTTCGCCGGATTCCCGACGACCGACCTGAATGAGCGCTGCAACTTCCAAGCCGTGCTTTTCAATCAAGCCACGATCATCGACGGCTTCGCATTCCAGCCTGGCGACATCGCCTTCAGCTACAACCGACTCGGTCTGAACAACGACCGACAGTACTTCCGACAAACCACCTCGGACACTGCCAACGGACGCGAGCCAGCCGGTACCGCCTTCATCGGTCTGACCCGCGGAAATGGCAACTTTCAGCTCACCGACAACCTCGGACTCTGGCCCAACGGTCAAAACCGAGCCCCGAGCTTCGATGATCTCCCGACCGGAAAGACTGTTGGCGACATCGTGACGATCCCCAACAACGACGCTCAGCGATTCCCTGGATTCATGAGCGGAATGGTCATCGTCAACGAGTACGCTCCGCACCCGCGCCCTCGCGGCCAAGTCTTCGCCCAAGACAGCAACTATGGAGCTGAGGTCAAGGGTCTGAAGTACGATGACCGCCCGTTCCTCGTGCCCGGATCCGTCGGACCGAGCAAGCAGTTCTTCCTGTATCGACCGAACGGCGCGAACGGATACAACCTCTCGATTGAGAGCACCAATCCGAACACCATCAACGGCCAACTAGTCGTCGATGGCGCCCAGCCCGCAGCTGTGATGTTCGAGTTCCGGAATGCAGCTGACGAAGTGGTGGACACCGCCATCGCGTCGATCGCTTCCAACGGCAACTTCTCGATCAAGGCCCCGGCCGGAACCTTCAAGATGCGCGTCAAGCACGAGAACTACCTCGGACTCGCCAAGGACGTCAATACCGCGGTCGCCAACACTGGCACCTGGGCCATCAAGTCGGGAGACATCGACCGAGATAACGTCGTGACGATCTTCGACTACATCGAACTCAGCAACGCGTTCGACACGGCCGCTTCGTTCGATTCCGCCAACCTGGTGCCGAACTTCAACCGCTACGCTGACCTCGATGGAGACGGAAACGTCACCATCTTCGACTACATCATCCTGTCGAACAACTTCGACGTCTCGGGTGACTAATTCGGGACACCCCCGTAAAACTGAAACGCCCTCCTCGACTTTCGTCGAGAGGGGCGTTTTTGTGTCTCGAAAACGCAGCCGAGATCGGCTGGGGAAAATGGTGGAGCCTCCGACGAGATTCGAACTCGTGACCTTTCCCTTACCAAGGGAATGCTCTNNAGGCTCTCGCCGACAGATTTACAGTCTGTTCCCATTGGCCACTCGGGCATTTCCCCTGGAACTCCAGAGTTATACCATACCAAGCGCAAAACCTTGGGGTGCTAGATCAGTCTTTTGTCCCCAATTGGATGGCCTCGTCGAGCTTAAGCCGGGCCCCTTGGGTGTGATATTGCGCATAGGACTCGTCTCCCAGTGCCGCTAGGGCGAGGGCTTCTTCTCGCAAAAACTCAGCTTCCGAGTGGGGCGGCCGAACGATGCCATAGAGTCGTCGGTACCGAGCGGCAAAGCCATAGAGCTTGGCCGCTGTTTCGCTGCGGTTTTCGGTTTGGGCAACGTGCCCCAAGGCTTCCAGAGCCCCGACCAGTCCCATCTTGAATTCGATTTCCAGGGCCATCTCGATACTAGCGCCAAGCTGTCGTCGAGCTTCTACCGGGCGGCCTGACGCGCGCTCCCATTCTCCCATCGCGAACAAAGCGATAGAATGGCCTCGGGTGTCCTTGAGTTTCGCAAGGATCTTGATCGATTCCTCGATCTTGGATTTTGCCAGCTCAAGGTGCCCGCGCTGAATCAAGATATCCCCGTAGTTGCTGAGGGCCGCCCCAAGGTTGGCTTTATCGTCGATCTCCCGGCAGATCGCCTCGCTCCGAGAGAAGAAATCTTCCGCCTTTTCTAGGTCGATCAGGTTCAAGTAGGTAATCCCAAGGTTGTTGTAGAGCACGCCAATCCCGCGCTTGAAGTTTGCGCGTTCGGCCAGTTCCAGGCTCTTGCCATAGGCATCGATGGTGGCCTCATAGTCGCCTTGCTCGCGGGCGATATTGCCCAGCTGATTGTAGGCCCGCATCGCCGTGTCCGGGTCGAGTTCTGCGCCCACTTCCAGGGCCCGCACAAGGTATCCGCGGCCTTCGCTGTGAAAGCCTCGAATCTCCCAGAAACGCGAAAGTGCCTTGGCGAGTCGCAAGGCCTCGGCGTGAAGGTCTTCCGAACCCAATGCCCATTCCAAGGCACTGCGAAAGTTGTCGATATCGGCTTCTAGGCGGTCCAGCCATTCGGCCTGTCTTTCCCCGCTTACCTCTGGCTCGCCCTTTATCGCCAACTGCTGATAGTAGGCCAGATGTTTCATCCGGAGCGAGATCATCTCGGGCCGGTCAAAGAGCTTCTCGGAGGCGTATTGGCGGACGGTCTCCAAAAGTCGGTACCGTCCATCGTTCCGCTCTTCATAGACCAAGAGCGACTTCTCCACAAGTTGACTCAAGAAGTCGAGGGATTCCCACCCTTCGATCGGATCTTCATCGAGGATCCCCTCGCACGCCTCTAGGGTGAATCCACCACTAAAGATGGCCAGCCGGGCCAAGAAGATTCGCTCCCGCTCGTCGAGCAGGTTGTGGCTCCAGTCGATGAGGGCTCGGAGCGTCTGTTGTCGAGGCAGCGCCGTTCTGCTCCCACCGGTCAAGAGTCGGAATCGGTCATCCAGTCGGCTCGCGATCTGGTCCACGGGCAGGGCCTTGACTCTTGCAGCCGCAAGCTCGAGCGCGAGTGGGATTCCGTCGAGGCGGCGACAGATCGAGATCACCGATGGCAGGTTGGTTTCGGTGAGCTCAAAGCTCGGCTGACTGGCAACGGCTCGTTCGAAGAAGAGCTTGACCGCCGCGCTACTTTCGAGGGCTTCTTCGGGATCGGCCTCGGTCGCGCTGGGGACTGGGAGCGAGGGGACTCGCCAGGCAACTTCTCCCGGAATACCCAGAGCCTCTCGTGTCGTGGCGAGAATCTTGGCCTTAGGGGCGGCTTGCAAGATGGTCATCGCGAGCTTGGCTGCGGCATCCACTAGGTGCTCGCAGTTGTCCATGACCATCAGCACAGGCTGGTTTCGGACGTGCTTCACCAAACTGTCGAGGGGTGAGAGCCCCGGTTCGGCGGTCAGCCCCAAAGCATCCAGAGTCACCGAGGGCAGCAGGGAGGGGTCCGAAATGGGGGCGAGATCAATAAACCAAACGCCGCCTTCGAACTTCGCCAAGACATCCTGGGCAACTTGAATCGCCAGACGGGTTTTGCCGCATCCGCCGGCTCCGACCAGAGAAACGAGGCTCTTCTCTCGCAGAAGGGCTTTGACCTCCTCGGTCTCTTGTTCCCGGCCAATGAACGAGCTGAACAGGCGGGGAAGATTGTTCGGGATCGCGTCAATCGTCTTGAGCGGCGGAAACTCGTCTCGGAGGCTTGGGCTCGTCAGCTGATAGATCCGCTCGGGCTTATCCAGATCGCGCAGAAGGTGAGGGCCAAGATCAAGAAGGTCGGTGCCGGCCGGGACGGCTCCATGGAGGGCCTCCCGAGACGCATCACTTACGAGGATCTGCTGGCCGTGACCGACCCCCAAAAGCCGACTCACGCGGTTCAGTGCCGGGCCAAAGTAGTCATCGTCACGGGGTCGCGCCGGACCGGTGTAGAGCGCCATCCGAACCTTCAGCGGACCAATCGGCTCGAACTCTTTCTCGTGAAGCCAGAGCTGGGCTTCGTAGGCAGCCTCCAGTCCCTCGATAGCCTGCTTAAAGGCCACGCAAAACATGTCGCCCACGGTCTTAAAGACGTGTCCACCTCGCCGCTCAAAGACCGAACGTAAAAGGTCATCATGCTGGCGCAAGGCCTGGTCCATGGCCTCCGGATAGGATTCCCAAAGCCGAGTGCTCCCCTCGATATCCGTGAACAGGAAGGTCGCGATCCCGGGGGAAGATTCCTGCATGCTGGTCACGCTAACGGGGAAGCCCAGGGAAGAACTCCCGTGGGATCGACTTCACATCGACCAGCCACTTTCCATCTTTTCGAACCATCGAGAGTCCCATGTTTTCGGGATAGGCCGTCGGCTTGTTCGCGTCCTTCACAAACTCCACCCGAACGCTGGCCACGTTGTCGCTGTTCAATTGCTCACCGACGATCCGCCAACCAAAGCGATAATGTTTGGCCACGACGTCCATGGTGTACTGCCACTCCTTCTTGACGTCTTCGGGGGTGGCCCCATCCAGGTAAGAGAGTTCCGAAAGCTTTTGGACATCGCCACGGGCGAGGGCGTCCAAAAACTCCCCGGCCGCACTTCGTGGTGAACTTCCACCAAGGAAGAAAAGCGCCAACACCAGCNNCACCAGCACCGCCGAGACAATGGCGATAAGAGTGAAGAAGTGAACTTTTCCCGAGCGCAGCATCCTCGCAATTTAACCCGAACGGGTCGGTTGCAAGAATAGGCCAAGGGTTCCCGCCGCGTCGATCCGCCAGCGATTGCGGGTGTATTGCAGCACGAAGGCGCCCGGCACGCGGACTTGGTTGGGCAAGACGTACTGGACCTGGACGATGGCGGTGTTGCGATCCGACTCCTTGGCCAAGATCTCCAGGCTCGCCCGGTTCTGTCGGATGAGGTTGTCCGCCGCCTGAACCAGTTGCATTTGCGCGGCCATCTCGTGGGGGCTGAGCGGGACCACCATCAATTCTCGGGCTGCGTCGTACTTCTGGTTCATCAGAAGCTGGTGGAACTCCTTGAGCGTCCCTTCCGCGCCTTCGCCCGACTGGATGGAAAAAACCCCCAGCGTAACCCCGGCAAGGACTCCCGCCGACAATATGGATGCGAGCTTAGGCACGTGAGCGAAGTTTACTCAAAGGTGAACTCTAGTCCGGCCCTAGCGTCTAGCTCTTGCAAAGGGAGAATCCAAGTTGAGCGAAAACATCACGCGTCGAGACCTCATGAAAGCGGGCGGCATGATCGCCGTCGGACTCGTGGCCCCGAGGTGGCTGGGAGCGATCGCCCACGCCGACATGATCCAAGGTGCCCAAGGCGGCAAGATCGATCCAAATTGCGTTCTTGTGGTCTGCCAGCTTTCCGGAGGCAACGATGGCCTCAATACGGTGATCCCTTACCGCGATCCACGCTATCGGGAACTCCGTCCCGAGGTAGGAATCCCCGAGGCGAACGTCCTAGATCTGGCCGAAGGACTCGGCTTTCACCCCAGTCTGGAAGCCCTCCGCGGACTTTATCAAAAGGGCCAAGTCGCGGTGATCCAAGGTGTGGGCTATCCCAACCCCAACCGCTCGCACTTCAAGAGCATGGACATCTGGCAATCGGCTTCGCCAGATAACAAACTCAAGCACGGATGGGTCGGCCGCCACGTGGATACCCGCGTCCTCACCGGAAACTCGAATCCCGTCTATGCCATCGGTCTCAGCACGGAGCGCCCGCTCGCTCTCCGAGCCGAGGCAGCGGCAATCCCCTGCTTCGCCTCCCTAGCCGACATCCAATCCATGGTTGGCAATCCCGATGCCGAGCACCTTCTGCGTCAGATCCAGGGGGCCAGTAGTGCCGATGAGAAGGTTGTTCAACAGGCCAACAAGTCCGCGCTCGACGCCATGGCCGAACTGCAGAGCAAGCTCAGCCAACACGAGCCGAAGCAAGACTATGGCAAAGACAAATTCGGCACCGGGTTTCGCCAGGTTGCACAACTGGTGGCGACCTCGCCACAAACCCGCGTCATCTATTTCAGCGCCGGAGGGTTCGACACCCACGCCAATCAACCCGACCAACACGCCGCGCTGCTCAAGGGCTTCAGTGACGGGGTGGCGGCCTTCCAGCGCGAGATGGAGGCCCTTGGGCTCGACAAGCGAGTACTTGTGATGGTCTTCAGCGAATTCGGTCGACGAGCCTACGAGAACGCGAGCAACGGAACCGACCACGGCGCAGCTGGTCCGATGTTCCTCATCGGGAGCCGCGTGAAAGGGGGTCTTTATGGGCCGATGCCAGATCTCAACAACCTGGAAAACGGCGACTTGCGCTTCGGGGTCGACTTCCGCGAGGTCTATGCTACGGCGCTCGATGGATGGCTCGGAGGGGACTCGGCGAAGGTCCTTGGGGGTGCTTTCCGACCCCTTAACTTGCTATCCTAACCACAAGGATTGGGGGGTGCACCCGACTTTTTGCGCCAAGTTGGAAAACGTCCGGGACGATGACGACGTAATCCAACTTGTGTCCGCTGGAACAAAAACCCAGCGGGCGGGACCAAGTGAATGTACGAAAACGGTAAACCCAGTGTGGAGCTTGCAGTTGCTGCTGTAACGCTTCCGGACATCCAAAAGACGCCGGATCAGCGCAACATCCCCATCGACCGAGTCGGGGTCAAGCGAGTGAAATATCCGATCCGAGTCCTGGATCGGGCAAACGAAATTCAGCACACGGTGGGTGAATTCACTTTGCTCGTGGACCTACCCGCCCACCACAAGGGAACCCACATGAGCCGGTTTCTGGAGATCCTGAGCGAGAACCAGGGCGAAGTGAGCGTTCACTCGCTCCCGCGCATTCTCAGCCAGCTCCGCGAGCGACTCACTGCCGCCAACGCCTTCCTGGAAGTCGACTTCACGCTTTTTGTCAGTAAGCCGGCCCCCGTCACGGGCAAGGTCGGCATGATGGGCTACCACGCTGGCCTAAGAGCCCGAGCTGGAGCCATCGATGAGATGGTCATGCACGTGGTGATCCCCGTCGCGACTCTCTGCCCTTGTAGCAAGGAGATCTCAGCCTACGGTGCCCACAACCAACGAGGCTACGTGACGATCGAAGTTGAGGCCACCGATCACATTTGGATCGAAGAACTCATCGAGATGGTCGAGGCCGCCTCCAGCGCTCCGCTCTACCCGGTCCTCAAGCGTCCCGACGAGAAGTTCGTCACCGAACAGGCCTACCAGAACCCCCGATTTGTCGAGGATATGGTTCGAGAGGTCGCGATCGCCTTCAACAAGGACTCCCGCATCAGCCGGTACAAGGTCGAGGTCGAGAATCACGAGTCGATTCACGATCACAATGCCTACGCGGTGATCGAGCGAACGAAGTAACGAGGGGACCTCAGGGTCCCTTCAGATAGTCCACCATCTGTCGCAACGCTTCGCCGTTGTAGATCTCTTGTCGAACCGGGCCCAGCCCCGGACTGAACCAAGTGGTGAGGATTGTCGGCCTTCCTCCCAAGGTCATGCGAACGGTGCTCTTCAGTGCTGATCGCTCCTTGCCTCCAACCCGAAATTTAGAGAGGACGGTTTGGGATTGGATCTCAGCGTCGAAGCTCCGATGCGCGGTCGAGACCAGGGTCCGGACCTTTGGCCTGTTCTCGAATTCGGGAGCATCTTCCGGCTTCGGCGGCTTGTTCGGGTCCAACCACAGGATCGGGGGGCTGAACCGGGTTCCGCCGAGAGCGGCCGCATAGAGCTTCCCCCGACGCCAAACAAGCCGCGATTCACCCCCCGGGCCTTCGAGTCGCCATCCGCGCTCCCCATCGATCGGGGTTGGCTCGACGACCTTTACCGTCTGGACGCTACTGTTGAGACCGGTCTTGACGGCGTAGGTCCATTCCGCATCCTGGGCCAAGGGAGCCCACTGGTCTGGATTCTTCCCGCATCCAGCGAGTCCGACGATGGTGACAAAGGCAGCCCAGGGTGGGAGCGACCTCACTCGGCCTCCAGTTTCGCGAGGCTTTGGACGAGCTTCTTCACCCCGATGACCCCAGGGAACGCGACCGTGACTTCGGCATCGTTTCGAAGAGGACTACAAGCGATCACGACGCCGACCCCAAACTTACCGTGGCGAACCTTATCGCCTACGTTGAAAGGCGGCTTCCAGTCGGGGACCTTAGGTTGGCGGGGTTCGGCCGGTTCGCGGAAACTCATCTGCCCGGTCCGCTCTTGGCGCATCGTCACCGCATAGGCCGGCGCCCCCGTCGGTGCGACCGTGTCCAGAAGCGCATCGGGAAGGTCGTCCAAGAAGCGGGACCGCTTGTTGAAGTTGGGTTGCCCATAGAGCGACCTTCGCCGGGCGTGGGTCAAGGTCAGCTCTTCCCGAGCCCGGGTCATCCCGACGTAACAAAGCCGCCGCTCTTCTTCGAGTTCTTTGTCCGAGCCCAGCGACCGCGAGTGGGGGAAGACGCCTTCCTCCATCCCAACCAAAAAGACGCAAGGGAACTCAAGACCCTTGCTGGAGTGTAGCGTCATCAAAGTCACCCCATCCCCCGATTCGTTCATCGAATCCACGTCGGAGATCAGGGCCACCGACTCCAAGAATTCTCCCAGATTCGGACTCTCGGTGGAGAGGTCGTACTGGGTTGTCACGTTGACGAACTCCTGCAAGTTCTCCAGTCGACCGATCGCTTCTTCGGTCTTCTCCGCGCGCAGGGTCTCTTGATATCCGCTCCGCTGCAAGAGGTCCTTGAGGATGGGGGTTACGGGTCCTTGTTCGGAGAGCATCGCCGCATCCTCGATCATGCCGATAAAGGCGCGAATCGTTACCCGGTTCTTGGGGGTCATGCGGGTTTGGTTTTCTTGGTCCAGCAGCGCGGTCCAGAGTGAAACGTCTCGCTCGTTGGCCCAGGTTTCGAGCGGGGCCAAGGTTCCCGGACCGATTCCACGAGCCGGGACGTTGATCACGCGCCGAAGGCTGGTGGTGTCGTGAGGGTTCAAAGCCAGCCGCAGATAGGCAACGAGGTCCTTGATTTCTTTGCGTTCATAGAACCGTTGGCCGCCGACGAGGACGTGGGGAATCCGCATCGTCAAGAACGCTTCTTCCAGAACCCGGCTCTGCGGATTGGTCCGATAGAGGACGGCAAAGTCGCCGAACTTGCGCCGGCCTAGCCGGACGTCGTTGAGGATGCTGTCGGCGACGACCATGGCCTCGTCGGTCTCGGTTCCCGCCTCTCGCACGGTGATTGCGGTCCCTTCCTGGTTCTCGGTCCAGAGCTTCTTTTCGGCCCGTCCGCGGTTATGCTTAATCACGGAATACGCGGCGTCGAGGATGTTCTTGGTCGAGCGGTAGTTCTGCACCAACATCACGACTTTGGCCGAAGGATGGTCGCTACTAAAGCGCATCATCAGGCTCACATCAGCGCCTCGCCAAGCATAGATCGACTGGTCGTCGTCGCCGACGATCGTGATGTTGTTGTGCTTTCCTGCCACCAGCGCGGCGAATCGGTACTGGCTGAAGTTGACGTCCTGGTACTCGTCGATCAGCACGTGCCGGAACTTCTCCTGATATTTTTCCCGAGTGGCTTCGCTCTGTTCTAGCAACCGTACGGCCTTGACCAAGATATCGTCAAAATCGAGCGCTCCGGCCTTGACCAGTTGTCGATCGTAGATCGGATAGACCTCGCCCACGATGCGCTCAAAAAATCCGCTGGTGGTCTCGGCGTACTTCTCGGGAGTCAGCAGCTTTTCCTTCGCGCGGCTGATCTCGGCGAGGACGGCGCGTGGCTGGATCGACTTTTCGTCCAGATTTTTCTGCTTGAGAATTTCTTTGACCAGGCTCATCTGGTCGCCATCGTCGTAGATCACGAAGTTGCGGTCGAGGCCGATGGCCTGGCCATCCATCCGCAGCATCTTGGCGCAGGTCGAGTGGAAGGTCCCTAGCCACATGTCCCGGGCCGCCTGCTCACCGACCATCTGTTCGATCCGCTCCCGCATCTCGCGGGCGGCCTTGTTGGTAAAGGTCACG
>DDSL01000024.1:0-18828 GCA_002343825.1 Chthonomonas sp. UBA2391 | reverse complement strand
TTTTTCCCGAGCCTGCCCCGGCAAAGATCATGAGCGGGCCGCCAGGCCACTCGACGGCCTCGCGTTGTTGCGGATTCAGCGTGCTGACGTCGAACGGAAGGGTCATGGGTAATGTATTATGACGAGCAGAGGGCGATGTCGTCGGTAACATCGGGCCGCTTTGCACCGTCTACAAAGAGGTGCAGGTGCCCAGTTTCGGCACCGATATCCCCATAGAGGAAGTTAAGTTCGCATGCAGCGCTGGATCACTCTCGCAATCGTTCTCGGAAGCACGGCCATGGCCAGTGCGCAAACCGGGTTCACCATCCGATCTCCACAAAGCGGCACCACCGTCCGCGAGTCGGTCAAGATCCGCATCCCGAGGTCCAGCATCCCCGCCAATGGCTACGTGGGAATTCTGGTGAACGGGCAGTTTCTTGAAGCCGTTAGCCCCAGCACGGCCGGGACCTTCGACGGAAGGGACTTCGTCTATACCCTCGACACGAAAGAGAAGGGGATCGCGGATGGGAACCTGAACATCCAGGCCGTGCTTTATGGTGTCTTTGGCGATGGCCGCCCCGAGCGACTTCGAGAGTCTTCGGTCCGACTGAAGCTGGATAACCGGACGAGCATCCGACCACCGGCAGACGGGTTCCGCCTTCGATACCGATTCCAACCGGGCAAGATCTACACCTATAACTTGGAGTACAAGCAAAGCGCCTCGATCGTGAGCGAAGCGCAGCTCCGGATGGGTGCTCGTCCGCCGGAACTTCCGCAAGGTGGATTCCGCGCCCGGTACATGTACGCTTTCGAGAATCGCTATCCGATGGGTAGTGGCCGCTACGAAGGATTGGTTCGGCTGCAGATTCTTCCCCTGAAGGGCCAGCCCTACACCGAACTCCCAACCGCGTTTGATCCTGAGCCGCGAAAGTGGACCGAAGCGGACATGTATCCCTTATACATGCGAATTACGGATACCGGGCGGGAGATCTTCGGTCGGGCCCCAATCTATCTGGAGATGGAGGGGTCTTCCTCATCCAACCGTGAGGTCTATCTCTTCGGTGCCTTCCCGCTTCCGGTGCTCCCGACGACGGGCGTTTCCATCGGTTCGCGATGGCAGAGTTCGTTCACAATCGGCACGCTCGACATGGGCAAGGTCTACTCGACCGAACGGATCTCGGTGAACAATCCGGCCCGTGGCGAAGTCGTGGGGATTGAGTACGAAAAGGGCCGACGAGCCGTCAAGGTCCGCAACTCCATCGCGAGTGGCGGGGCCGTGGCTGCCGAAGCCCAAACCGCGCTCGAAGAGTTTTACTGGTTTGACCTCGATCTGGGCATGGTCACCCGCGTCGAAAGGACCTACACCACCCGAACGCCGATGGCCGGTTCGGGCGGATCAGGCGGTCCTGGCGGTGGAGATCAGGGAGGCGGACCCCCGAACCGCGCCGGAGGCGGAACTCGTGGAGCGGCTGGCTCTCCGGGTGGGGCAGGTGCGGCCGACCGGTCGACCTCTCCAGCGGATCTTCCTGAGAATCTGCGGCAACAAGAGTCCGAAGATGAAGCTCGCGGAGGACCTCCTCGCGGCGGATTCGGTGGTGGCGGACGCGGTGGGAACCAAGGACGCCCCGGTGGCGGCGGACGCGGTGGCAGCAGTCAACGTTTCGTCGTCTCAAAGGTCAAGTTCATCTTGACCCTGGAATAGCGGAGCGACGTGCTCGCCCTAGGACCCAACCGACAACGAAACTCGTCCGTGCAAGATCCGGACGAGTTTCGCCTTTCTTTGGTCGAGCACCTCGACGAACTTCGGGGCCGCATCGTGCGGATCCTCGTCTTTCTCATCGTCGGATGGGTCTTTGGCTGGGTGGTCGAACCCACCGTCTACGAGACCCTTAGCCAGTGGGCTCAAAAGCAGATCCCGGCCAGCGTGAAGTACGAAGAAGCGTTTCGGTCGGTGACTGAGCCCTTCATGCTGAAGCTCAAGCTCTCGTTCTACATCGGCTTGGTGCTGATGTTCCCGTTCATCATCGGCCAGGTTTGGGGATTCATTCGCCCCGCCCTGCGCCCAACCGAGGTTCGACCGTTCAAGGTGCTCGCGCCCCTCAGCTTTGTGCTCTTTTTCGTGGGGTGCGCGCTGTGTTGGTCGATCATCCCCATCGCCTTGGGCTGGTTTGTCAGCTACTTGGGCGAGTTCCCTGGGACTGGGATTATTCAAGAACCGGGGACCCTGGTCTTCTTTATTGCCAAGATGCTCCTGGCGTTTGGGATCGGATTCCAGCTCCCCGTGGTCGTGTTCTTCTTGGCCAAGATCGGGATCCTGACCCCGGCCGTGCTCAAAACCCACTGGCGACATGCCACCGTGGTCATCTTCTTCCTCAGCATGATCCTGACTCCGAGCAATGACATCCCCAGCATGTTGACGATGGCGATCCCGATGACCTTGCTCTTCTTCATGTCGATGCTCGCCGTCAGTTGGAGCAATCGCCACCAACGCGACCCGGTTCTCGATCAACTCGACTGATGGACCGCGAGGCCGAGCTTCGGGCCTTTTCCCAGCTTCCCCTCATCGGCAACCGGGCGGTGGTCACCGTGACCGATCGAATGATCCCGGGATCGACCCTGCCGCTCCCGAACGACCTGCCGACAGCATGGAGAGACGTCCTCCTCGCCCAAGGGATCTCACAACTCTATCCCCACCAACTCGAGGTTCAGCAGCTCGCCGCCTTGGGCCGCGATGTGGCTCTTATGGCCGGAACCAGCGGGGGAAAGACCCTCGCCGGGGCATTGGCCTATCTCATCGCACTCCACCGAGAGCCCATGGCCCGGGCCATTCTGGTCTATCCGACCAAGGCGCTGGCCTATGACCAACTGACCAAGCTGCAGCCCTGGGCCGAAGCCCTCGGGATGCGAATCGCGACCTACGACGCCGACACTCCCAAATCCCATCGTGCGGCGATCCGCGACTCCGCCCAGATTCTGCTGACCAACCCCGATATGCTCCACCACGCGATCCTGCCTTCGCACGAAATCTGGGGCAAGTTTTTGCGTTCACTAAGGTGGGTCGTCCTCGACGAGTTCCACACCTATCGGGGGGTTTTTGGCGCTCATTGTCAAGGAGTTTTCTTCCGTCTCCAGCGACTCGCCGAGTGGAAAGGTGGGCACCTCCAATATCTGGGTCTGAGTGCGACCCTCGCCGACCCAGCTAGCCTTTTCCGGAGCTTGACCGGACGAGAACCTATCGTCGTGGAAGGGCCCCATGCCCCGAGAGGGACGCGTCACCTCATCCTCGCTCAATCGGAGGGGGAAGAGGATGGCCCGACCCCCAACAACCTCACTGCGATGATGGTTGCCGAGGCCCTCAAGCGCGACTTCAAGACCCTCGTCTTCTGCCGTTCTCGGCAAGCCTGCGAGATCGTTGCCCGTACCGCCCGCAAGTTTTCCGGCGCGAGGGACGCAGGCAAGGTCGAGAGCTATCGAGGGGGCTATAGCGCAAAGGAGCGCAGAGCCGTGGAGAAGTCCTTTCTGACCGGCAAGACCCGGGTGATGGTCGCGACCAGCGCGATGGAACTTGGGGTCGATGTCGGCGACCTTGACATCGTCCTCCTGAACGGGCTACCAGGAACAATTACCAGTTTTCGCCAGCAGATCGGTCGCTGTGCTCGGTCGGGTCGCGCTGGCTTGGCCATTGCTCTGGCCCACCAGTCGGGCTATGAGCAGTGGCTCCTGGCGAGGCCAGAGAGACTGCTAGAGGGAGCTGCTGAGCCAGTCCCCATCAACGAATCCAATCCGATCATCTGGGGCCAACAACTGCGTTGTGCCGCATTCGAACGCCCGATCGCTCCAGATGAACTGCAGGAGCCTGCCCGAAACGCAGCCGAACAACTGTGTGAATCTGGCGAGCTCGCCCGCAGCGCGGGCCGCTACTACTATCCGTCCCACCAAAATCCTGCGGCGGGGATCTCGATTCGTGGGATCGGTCGCCGCCGGGTGCAGTACCTCGTCGGCCAAGAGGTCCTTACCGAAATGGAGTGGGATCGGGCTCGGAGGCAAGGCCATCCCGGGGCCGTCTATCTCCACCGTGGAGAGACATTCGAGGTTCGAGAAGTGGATTGGGCAGCTGGTGTCGGTCGACTGGAACCGCTGGACTCTGGGTTCTATACTCAGGTTCAAGAGCAGGCCTACATCGAACCGCAGATGACGCTCCATTCGAGTGAACTCGGCGCGTTCGCGGTCGAATTGGCTTCCGTCCGGGCCCTTTCCATCATCCACGGCTTTCGCCGGATCCCCTTTGCCGGCGCCGATGGTGCCGGGTACGACGAAGAGGTCGACGTCCCCATCGATACCCTCCACACGATTGGCGTCCGGGTCATCCCGACGGACGGTTTGGACCCAGCCCGGGAGGATCATTTGGCCGCGATCCATGCGCTGGAGCACGCGCTCAGGATTGCTGCGAATCCTTTGGTCGGTTGCGAACCGGATGATCTGGGGAGTTATTGGACCGCCCAAAGCCCGGAAGGTGAGCGGCCCGAGGTCACGCTTTTCGACCGCGTGGAGGGCGGGATCGGCCTTGCCGAGAGTCTCTACCGACTTCGGGAGATTTGGATTGAAGACGCGCGCCAAATCCTGCGCCGGTCGGCCCATCAGTCGGTCGGGGCGACTGGGCTCTACCTGCCTCATTGCGAGGCGGACAACGCCCTTTTGGATGACGCCGGGGCCCTCCGGCTCTTCTGGTCCGATGGTAGCATCAACCCAACATGATCATCGTGATGCAACTGGAGGCCACGCAGGCCCAGATCGACGCCGTCGCCGGTGCTATTCGGGAGGTCGGCCTTGATCCCCTCATTCTTCCGGGAGAGGACCGAGTTGCCATCGGGATCCCGGCCGCCATCAAGCCCGACCAACGGGAGCGGTTGGACAGTATGCTCGGCTCGCTCGAAGGCATCAATAAGATTAGCCAGACCAGTCGGCCCTACAAATTAGCCAGCATCGAATTCAAGCGCCAACGCACACAGTTTGAGATCAAGGGCGTGGGGTTCGGCCCGGATCAGTTCACGATGATCGCCGGGCCGTGTTCGATCGAGTCCTACGACCAATTGGACGAGGCGGCTCATCTGGTGCAGTCTGCCGGAGGCAAGGTCTTGCGCGGCGGAGCATTTAAGCCCCGGACCTCGCCCTATGCATTCCAAGGTCTGCAAGAAGAGGGCCTCAAGCTGATGAAACAAGTCGGCGATGCGCGAGGGTTGGTCACCATCACCGAGGTGATGTCGGGTGATTTGGTGCCGATGGTTGCGGAATACACCGACATCCTTCAGATCGGGGCGCGGTCGATGCAGAATTTTCCCCTCCTGGTGGCTGCCGGAAGGAGTGGAAAGCCCGTCTTTCTCAAGCGCGGCCCCGGCGCGACGGTTGACGAATTCTTGCTCGCCGCGGAATACGTTTTGAATCAAGGCGGCAGTCAGGTCATCTTGTGCGAGAGAGGGATCCTTCCGCTCGACCGAAGCTACACACGGAACACGTTCGACTTGGCCGTGGTGCCGGTGCTGAAGGAGTATTCCCACCTACCGGTCTTTGCGGATCCTTCCCACGGAACCGGCGTGGCCAAATATGTCCCGCCGATGGCAAAGGCCGCCCTTGTTGCCGGAGCCGATGGACTAATGGTCGAGGTGCACCCCAACCCCCGCGAGGCCCTCAGCGATGGCAGTCAGGCCCTCACGCCGGATCAGTTCACCGCCCTGATGGCCGACCTCGGCAAGCTCGCCCAAGCGGTCGGAGTGAAACTAGCCTGAAAGGCTCGGGCTTTGGACCTGGCCCGGAGGCCTCTCCCCAGGGTGGGGCCCCGTCGCTGCGCGCCGCCCACCCTGCCGCCCCCAGGTCCAGCGCCCGAACCCGCGTCTGCAGCCCATGAAGATCCCGTTCCCCGGAACCCTGCTGAACACGGCGACCGTTGTCGCTGGTTCCTTGATCGGCCTTCTGATCGGCAAGTTTCTGAATGCGGACCTCCAGACAACGGCTCTCATGGGCCTCGGCCTGGTGAACATCGGCATGGGGCTCAAGATGTTCTTGCAGGCCCGGGATCTGCTCTTGGTCGCGGGAGCGATGGCGCTCGGCGGGGTGCTGGGCACGGCGCTGGGAATCACAACCGGATTCGAAATTGGGGCCGACTGGGTGAGAGCCCAAGTCGGGGGTGGCGGACAGTTCACCGAGGGGCTGGTGGCGGCTTCGATCCTCTTCTGTGTCGGCCCGATGACCTTGGTGGGATGTATCGAGGACGCTACCCTGGGCAAAAGCGAACTCCTCCGGATGAAGTCGCTCCTAGACGGTGTGGCTTGCATCTTCATGGCGGCAACCCTGGGGGTCGGAGTTCTGGCCAGTGCGGGGGTTGTCTTGGTCTTCCAAGGTCTGCTGACGCTCTTCGCGCGCCCTCTGGAGCCTTTGGCCAAAGATGAGAAGATTCTCGCCGACACGACCGCCGTGGGTGGGCTCATGCTTGCGGCGATCGGCTTGAGCCTCGCCGGGATCAAGAGTTTCCCGGTGGCCGACTTTTTGCCAGCGTTGGTCTTGGCCGGAGCGGGAAGCTGGCTGGTGCAACGCTGGGCCCGTCGCCGGACGGCTTCTCCGGGCTAGGGTCGCGCGGGAGAGTAAGATTTGGGCTGATGATGCGCACTATCGCGACTCGGGTTGCCATCACCGGCGGGGCCGGTGAAGGGAAGAGTGTGGTTCGGCGCTACCTCGCCGAGCAAGGTTTTCCGACTCTGGATAGTGACGACATTGTTGACGAACTTTGGACCCGACCCACGCTCCGCGAGGAAATCGCCGCGGCCCTCGGGCTCTCGGACAATTTTTCAAAACCCGATGTGGCCCAAAGAATCTTTGGCGACGACCAAGCCCGGAGAACCCTCAACGCAATCTTTCACGAGGAAGTCGTACAGGAGATCTTTTCTCAACCGCCGGCCTTTGTCGAGGTTCCGTTGCTCATCGAAGCAGTGTTACACCCACGATTTGATGCTGTTTGGACCGTGAGTTGCGGGTCGGAGATGCAGATTGAACGACTGCAAGAGCGGGGCTGGAGCCCAGCGCGGATCGAGGGAACCCTCGATAGCCAAGTGACCTCCAAGGTCCGCCGAGTATTTGCCGATTGCGTCATCCGAACCGATGAGACGCTTGAGAACGTCTATCGGCAAATTGACAAGGCCTGCGCTCTGACCCTGAGCTAGGCCCTCTTTTTCCGATCCGGACCCGGCTATTGGCCGGGGGAGCCTTTGCAGGAACCAACCGTTTTGGAATAAGATGCACGTGCTGTCGGTATTGCGGGCTCTCGGATGCCCGTAAGGTGCTTGCACCGCGCCGGCGTCCGAGTAGAAGGGTAACAAGGAGGACTCACAAGAGTGAGGCGGTTTAAACGCACAACGCACGGAAAAGCAATTAGCTTGGTAACGATTTTCGCCCTGCTGATGCCATTTTTCTCATTGATAATGGTACAGAGGGCTGAGGCTCAACTTCAACAGAAGGAAACTTGGGCGGTGACAGAGTTCGCCGACCTCTCGACGAAGAAGCTGCCCGAAATCGGGAAAAAGGCTTCGGAGGCGATCAGTCTTGAGCTCGCCAAACTCAATCGCTTTGATCTGGCCCTGGCCGATACGGTCAACCGAAAAGTCACCGAACTGGGATATCAAAATCCCCTGACCCGCAAAGATGAGCTCGTTCGAGTCGGCCAATCCATTCCGGCCAACACGATAGTTTCGGGCGAAATCGTCGACTGGCGAATTCTGAAGCAAGGCGACACCCGAAAGGCTGAAGTCAAGATGCGCGTCATCGTCCGCGATGTCGCCTCCGGGCTTGAGATCAATGGGGCCGCCCTGATCGGCGAATCCGGTGCTCGCACCGGTGACGTTGAGGATGCCACCCTGGTCGCGGATGCGATCGCGGCAGGAGCCTTTAAGGCCGTCGGCGAGATCAACGCCAACACCCTGCCCAAGGCAACGGTTCTCAACACGCTCCAACGCACAGCTCTGATTAACCAAGGCGCTCGAACTGGATTCCAGACCGGCCAAGAGGTCATCGTGACCCGAGGCCGAGAGCAAGTTGCCAATGGTCAAGTGACCGAAGTTGAACCCGACAGCGCCTTCATCAAGGTCACTCGCCAAACCAAGGGGATTCAACCTGGCGACCGAGTTCAAGTGGTCTTCCAAGTTCCCAACATCGGAGCCGCTTGGAAGGTGGATAGCAGCGCTCTTCGCTCCCGAAAGAGCAACAACTTGACGGGCGTCATCACGGTCCTGCTGGTGCTGGGCCTGGCTTACTTCCTTCTCGGCCAAGGTCGAGGTGGTAGCTCCGATGTCATTTCGGACCTCACGGCAACCCCGGCGAGTCCTGAGTCGGCCAACGACACTCGTCTGGCCGTCAATCTGAATTGGCGAACCGACGGAGCCTTTGCGGCTCAACCGAACCGCGTTCAGTGGCAGATTTGGCGCAACGACGTTGCGACCAATCCGATCATGATCGTTCAAGGTACGCGAACGAACGCGGTGGACGACGGTCTCAACACCTTCTCCAACACCTGGTACTCGCGTGGTGACGAGCAATGCGCTCCCGAAACCGAAGACACGGCGGTCCCGGTTCTGCTGGCCTCGGGTGTCCCCTATCAGTACTCAATTGAGCTCGTCTTCCGACGAAGCGCTCTTGATGACCCCAACGCTGGAGGCTCTGGCACCGGTGGCGGTGGCACGGGCGGCGGCACCGGTGGAGGAACCGGTGGCGGCACTGGCGGTGGTACCGGAGGCGGTACTGGCGGAGGTGGTGGCGGCACCGGCGGTGGCGGACTGAGCCGACAAGAGGAAGATGACTGTATCTTCGTCGGTACTCGAGTCTCGATGCGCGGTACGGTCACTCCGTTCGCACCACCGACGCTGTTCACTCCCGACGAAGGTATCACGATCGCCACTCCGAGCAACTTCCGATGGCAATCGATGCGCCGAACTGGCAGCACCCTCGCCCTCGAATACGTGCTGGAGTTTGCCGCGGATCCTCTGTTCCGAGACCGACGCGCCGAAATCACCAGGTTCGTCGATACTCAGGCAGTCGGCACGATCGGCACTCCCAGCGCGATCCAACAGGTCCTGACCTATCAGCCCCAGTTGAGGGAAGTCTATTGGCGAGTCGGCGTGCGAAACGCCGGTGAAAACAGTGGCTTCACCTACAGTGGAGTTAGGAAATTCCTGCGCCCCACCAATCCGCCGAATCCCTAGGGATTCTCGGACATCTAAGCAAGTAGAAGAGGGCGGGACGGTTCAAGACAACCGCCTCGCTCTCCTCCGACAAAAAAACTTTCGACAATTTTTAGGAAGCGAATGTTGAAGAGGATTCACGGATTGACTTGGCTGGTCGTTGCAGGTGCAGCGATGGCCCCAACGCTCGGTAAGGCTCAGCCCGGCGGCAACGGGTGGTTCTTTGAATGTATTGACCCCCGGAATACAGCCCCGTATTCAACTCCATTCCTGGTTACCGGGGCGGAGAACGACTTTATCGGGATGTTGATGGGATTCGGCGGAACTGTCACCTACGGCAGTGACCAAGGACCGTGCTACGCACCGACGGCGCGAACGCTCCAGAACCAAGGCCGATTCAGCATCTACGTTCCTGGTCAGGGCTCCCGACAATCCGACTTTGACGACGGCATGGCGCTGACCTTTGGTGCCCCGGCTGACCCCGTAGGCGACTACTGCTACGCCCGAATCATCCGATACACCGACGTCAACGCTACTTCGGCCGACAAGACTGAACTTTTCGGCCAAAATGCACTCCGCGCGGCCTTTGCAGGAGCTTCCCGCCGCTACTTCATCGGAATCTATGACACCACCGGCACCGAAGTGAACCTCGAAGCCCGTGTGATCGGTGATGCCGTGCGGATGCGTTGGCGCCTCACCAACACTCTTACCAACCAGGTGAACTTCCTCGGTCTCCGCTTCGGTGCCTATCCGGGTCTAAGAACTCGGAGTGCAGGAGTGACCGATATCACCGGAGCTAACCAGGCAAACTCGGGTCGACGTGGAAGAACGTCCCAAGACAAGCCCACAGTCGTCGCCCAAGATGGTCTCACTTGGCTCGGGTTCAATACCACCCCGACGACCAAGCCGCTCCGCATCGAGCGCGCCTTCCGACGCGGCCGCAGCAACTTTCCATCCTTCGCGAACTTCCAGTTCGGCCAAGAGGCCGCCTATGGGCTCCGGGTGGATAACCAGCCGTTCCCCGAGACGCCCGACGCCACCCCGGTAGAGCACTTCAAGGTTGGAAACCACACGGTCACGCTGTGGGAAAACAACATGAACCTGCGGGTCTTTACCGATCCCGGTGTTGGCGATCCCGTCCTCGATGCGAATGCTTCGCCGATCCAAGAAGAGTCAGACTCCTTCTTGGGTGAGGTCAGCTTTATCCAAACCTTTGCCCCGCAGGCTGTTTCGCCCGGAAACTTCCGCGACGTCATTTTCTATCTCCGGTCACCGTGGTCGACCGGCGACTACCGTGATCCCTACGCAGTTGTGGTCGACGGACCTCGAACGGTTGCAGGCTCGACGGATGCCGGTGCGGTGAATGGTCTGGCACCGAACCCGATGACCATCTTCACCCACGTCGACAACCAATATGCCACCGTCGACCGAGAAGTCCCGCTTCGGAACGTCCGACTGACACTCTTCTTGCCCGAAGGTCTCCAGCTTGAAGACGGTGAGCAACAAGCCAAGACCATTGCTTCAATCGATCCGAACCAAATCGGTACCGTGAGTTGGAACGTGGTCGCATCTGGAACCGTGACCGGCAAGCTGAACTACACCGTCCGAGTCGAACCTGGCACCGGCCCGGTCCGGACTGTCGGTGGATCAGTTCTCGTCTCCTCCGTGCCCAAGTACCGATTGGCCGAAGGTCCGAATCTTGTCACGCTGCCGTTCCGCTTTACGGATAGCTCGCTCGATACGATCCTGGGTCTCAAGGCCGGCGTCGATTACACCGCCTACGCCTGGTCGCCCGACCTCGGTGAATATGTTCCCGTGACCTCGGCAACCCGTGGACAAGCCCTCTGGATTGTTCCGAGCGCCGACCAAGGCTTCATCGATCTCACCGGAGCTCAACCCGGTTTGGATGCTGCTACCGGTGGTGGATCGGTTGACCTGAAGCGCGGTTGGAACATGATCGGAAACCCCTACACGTATCCGATCTCGCTTAGTCAGCTCTTGGGGGTCGTTTCCGACGATGCGGCCAACGCACTCTCTTGGACCGAGCTGATCGACGCGAACTACGTCAATTCGAGCCTCGCCAGCTGGGTGCGCAACGCCGACGATCCCAATAGTGGAAGCTACGTCTTCACCGAAGGCTCCAGCGATATCCTCGAACCCAACAAGGGCTATTGGATCTTCGTCAACACATTCAACCCGATTCGGCTGATCTTCCCGGCCAGCTTTGTCGAAGGCTTGCCTGGTTCGCTCCGAACCGCCAAGGCCAGCGGCCTCGGTTGGAAGCAAACCGATCAGCAGTGGCGGCTCCAGCTTTCGGCTCGAACCGAAAGCGGTCAAGACACCAGCAACTTCGTGGGTGTCGCCAAGAACGCCAAGGAAGCCACTCGACTCAGGCTGATGGAGCCCCCGGTCTCTCCGAACGGCAAGGTCACCCTCAGCATCGAAGAATCGGTCGATGGAAAGCCGACGCGGCTTGCTCAATCGCTGACCGACAAGCTCACCCGCAAGGAGTGGAAGGTCGTCGTAAGTGCTAAGGAAGCTGGCGAAGTCACGCTGAATTGGCCCAACGTTGGAACGACTCCGCGCAATGTCCGGCTGCAACTCGTCGATAAGGCGAGCAACCAGACCCGAGACCTCCGCTTCAGCAGCGGCTATACGTTCCGCATGGATGAGCCCGGAACCCGCGAGTTCACGCTCCAGATGGAGCCGGGAGCACCGGTCCGAGCCCTCATCGGCGACGTCGTGGTCACCCGCCCGAGCCGAGACCCGCGAGCTCCGTTCACGATCAACTACGCCTTGAGCGCCCCGTCCACGACGACGATCCGAATCCTTGCCGTTTCGGGCAAGGAGATCTACACGATCAGCCGAGGTCGGTCCGATGGAGCCGGTGAGAACACGGCGACCTGGGCCATGCGCGACAACGCCAACCGAGCCGTCGCTCCTGGCACCTATCAGGTTGAGATCCTCGCCGAAACCGGCGGTGGCGAGCGAGTCCGCAAGATCGTTCCGATCAACGTGGTCCGCTAAGCCCGCCGAGAGGAAACGACGGAAAAATGAAGACGGTCACCGGATCTCCATTCGGTGGCCGTCTTGGTTTGTTGGTGGGCCTCCTTTGCCTGGTCGGTTCGGCCCGAGCCGATAACGGCACGATCACACTCACCGCTTTTCCAAACCTGGCGGTGGCCGATGGCCGAACCCCGATCACCATCAATGCGGAGGTTCGGGATAGCACCGGCCGACTTGCTCCCGATGGAACCCAAGTCTTTCTCGAAACGAGTCTGGGCCGGTTCGAAGAGTCGATTTACACGACCCGCAACGGCTTGGTCCGCGCTCGTCTGACCTCGAGTCCCACCCCCGGGCTCGCCAAAATCACCGCCACCGCGACGACGGTTCAAGCCTCCGGGGTGCTCGATTTTGAGTTCGTCTCCGACCGGAGCCGATTGGATAGCGCGAAGGAGTATTTCGAGATCGTCTGCCGCAAGTACCTGGCCTACTCACCCGAGCAAAAGCTGATCGCGGCCGCCGCCCAAGAGAGTGGGGTGAAGTTCCGGTATCGGGATATCGAGATCGAAGCCGATGACCTTCAGGTCGATATCCGGGCCTACCGGGTTCGCGGTCGCAAAGTCAAACTCCGTCTGGCTCAGCAAAACTACACCTTCGACGAGATGTCGATCGACCTTCGCAAGCGGGCCGGCTGGGCTGTCGGGCTCACGCCGACACCCCTCGCGCGGGGCAGGCTGGTTCGCGGAATCCCGGTCCTCCAGGTGCGACCTTCCGGGGCCCAAGGGCTTCTGGAATTCGACCAAACCGGAGTCCGCGTGGCCACCGGGAGCGCTCCCTTTAACGAATTCAAGTTCGAGGACATCACGCAAAGCCAAACGCAAGTCAATGCCAAGCGCATCGTCTGTTATCCCCAGCGGGACATCCAGTTTTCGCAAGCCGTTGTCTATTTCGGAGATAGCAAAGTCCTCCGCACCGCGCTCTACCAGATGCGCGTATCCGAGGACGTCCCCGCGCTCAGCGACCAGACGTTCAATATCACGGGCAACCAGCTCGCCATCGACTATCCGTACTATCTGAGCCTCGCTCCAGGGTCCAGCAGTCTGGTCCGATTTCGGACGGGTTCGCGCTATTCCAGCGGGACCGGAGTCGCGGGCGGCACCTTCCTCGACTACGAACTCAAATGGAATCGCGGCAATGCCGGGGAAGGGGGTGTCACTCTGGCCGGTCTGGCGAGGTCGGACTGGGGAGTCGTGGCTCGGCATTTCATCCGGATGGAAGAAGGGACCAATATCGGCCTGACCCTCGATGCCCCGGCTCACCGCAGCCTGATCGGCGGATTGACCCTCAACCGTCCGCTCGGCAACTGGCAGTTTAGCTACGACGGCTCGCATAGCCGCAATCTTCGCGGACCTGCCTTCCGGAATTGGTCCAACTTCGTCACGCTGGAGCATCGCCCGATCCGCCTTTTCGGTTCCCGCGTCCAGATGTTCTATGGCCTGACCGCGCAGTCTCAGTCCTATCGGGATGAGAACTTCCGCCAGTCCCAAGAAACCGTCGGCCTCCGGACCCGCTTCCAGCCACCGACGTGGATCCTCAGCCGATCCACCGATCTCGTCAGCACCGCCAGCTTTTCTCAGCGAATCGCCCGAGGTTCCCGGTCGGGACTCACGACGAGTCTCTTCACGACTATTGGCTCTCGACTATCGAATCAGAGCACGGGTTCTCTCGGCTATGAGTTCTACGACGATGGGTTCAGTGCCCGGTTTTTGGGGCGACATCGGGTGAATGCGCAGCTCGGCTGGGCTTCGGGAATGTTCAGCATGAGCTTCTTCGGATCCCGGGCCCTGGATCGGGATCGTTCCAATGTCCTCGCCCGCGCGAGCTACCGGATCTCACCCCAATGGCGCGCCTCGACGGGTATCAGTTGGGATCGATTCCAAGGTTCCAGTTTTTCCGATTCCAGCGTCACGGTAGGATATGCATTGGGGATCCGCGAGGTCGGTCTGAGTTATTCGACCCGCACGCGGCGACTTGGTATTGAACTTCTTGGCACGAGTTTCCCTTAGCGTTTTCCTCATCGGGTTGATGGGGGTGGGCCGTGCCGACTTTGCTCCCGATCTTGTGCCCGATTTCGTCGTCGAACTCGATGGGTTTCGGGTGGCTAACGCTCGCGCTGACAAGATCGGCCTTGTGGCGCCAATGACCAAGCCTCGACTGGTCGAAAAGAAGCTCGGCACCGCCCTGTTCGCGGTCGAAGGGGGGGCACTCAATCCCCAATTGGTGCGTTTTCATCGCTTTGGTGAGGGGTTCGACCTCTATTTCGAGTCGGGGTTCGCATTCCGCGTTCCTTCCATCTCCGCTCCCTTTCTCACTTGGACCGAGGGCAGTGTTGGGGAAGGCGTCGCCGCCGCCGCCGATAAGTTTCATCTCGTCAGCTTCCGCGACCCGCAGCCCCCATTGCTGTTGAGCTACATGGGAGAGCCGACGGGACTCAAGGTCACCGGTCAACCGGGGCAGTGGGTCTTGCGGAGCAGCACTCCGTACAAGGGTTGGGTCCGAATCATCCCACCGTGGCAATCCACCCCGCGTCCTACGGCGAATGCGGCGGGCTTGGGGGATCTCCTTCGCGACCTCAAGCTCGAGATTCCGCGCTGGACCGCACCCGCTCCCAATCTGGTCGAAGTCCGATCCTATCGCTCTCGGGATGGGCTCATCGGGGCTTGGATCTTCGACAGGCCCCTGGCCGTGATGTCGCCCTCGATGGCTCGGGCCTTTGAGCCTGGGGCTCCCAGGTTGCTCCAGATCCAGAGCAGTATCGGTCAAGCGCGCTCAGGCGGACCTCGTTGGGCCAAGACCGAGGAGCTGCGGATCCGCTTTCCTCATAGCCGCTGGTATCCGGGTCGGGCTCTGGTCACCGCCACCCAGCCCGACTTGCGGCCTCACCCGACCGACTTCCGGGCCATCGCCGACCTCGCATTCCATCAGGCCACCAGCGCTCGCTCGGCCAATTCCCGAGAGATCGCGCTGAACATGCTCAATGCCTTCGCCCAGCGATTCCCTGAGGGATTCAAGCTGGAAGCACCGGCCACCGCTCCCAGCCTCGCCGCCGCCTATGCGCTCCTTGCCCAGGTCGTCGCACCCCAGGGAAGGTCGATCTGGCTCGATCAAGTGGTTTGGAATGTCGGCCCTTGGAGCTGGACTCTTCCGATCGAAGATGAGGCCGAACTCCGTCGCACCACCGCGCTCTGCGCTCTTGCGCTGGCTCTTTCCAGCGAGCCTGGCCTCCAGCTTGCGGGCGCCATGCTGGATGTGGGGCTTCGCTATCGGGAGATCGACCGCGCGGGTGAACTCGACCTGGTGGTCTTGGGCGAGGTGCGCAATGCCGTCTTTGGTTCTACGGAGGTCCTCCCTGCGAACGGGCTGATGACACCGTTCCGGTTGGCCACGCTGGAGAGTTTGGTGGCCCAGGTCGCGGAAGAACAAATGGTGGTACCAGAGGTGGTCTTGCGGGCCGACCAAGAGTTCCGGATCGCGACGCCGCTCAGCGTGGGTCCATTGGTGCCGGGGTTCCGAGAGGTGGATTCGGGGTCGCCCCAGTCGCGGCTGTGGATGTTCCGGTCAGAAAAGGATGGGACCAAGGTGAACTCTCGGTTTGGGCCGGTTCCTGCGCTTCCGTCGGGGCCGGTCCGATATTCAGAGCTCACCCGCTAGGATCCTCTTGATGGTTTCGAGTTCGTGGATGTGGGCAAGGTCCTTGGGCTGGCACGTTTCATCACGATGGGGACCATGATCGCCGCCGTGCTCGCGATCAACTGACCTATCCGGGTTCGCTCTGATGCCCTGCGGCCCTTCATTTTTTTTTCTTGCGAACTCGCCTGCGTCTGCCGCCTGCCTAAGGCGCTTCTTTGGAGTCAGCTTCAGATTTGTCTTCGATGCGCAGGCTGTTGCCCCATTTGATTCTGACTGGCATGGGGCGAACGCGTCTCGGGAACTAGGTCCCCAGTTCCGCGCTCACCCACCGACGACATGGCGTTACCTGAATCGCCAAATCACATCGCCCGAACGACCGAGGATCTGGGCTGCACTCATCGACTTTACGTGGCTGTCGGCGAAGATCACCGGCGTTTGACCGTTGCCCTTTCCATCGGCACCATAGAGGGCGAAAACTGGCTTGAGACGGCTCGGTGGCAGAGTGGGACCGAGTTCCTTGACCAGGTCTCGATCGGAAACCAACGGGAGTCCTCGGGTTTTATCGGCGGGGTCCGTCTGACCGTTGTAGGGCGAGAAGACATAGCCCCGATATTTGTCCGCCAGCGGTCCGTGCGGGGTCGTCGCAAACAGCGCGACCCGGGCAGTTTCCTCAGCTTGGCTAAAGCTCGCCGCGGTCACGAATCCTTCGCATCCGGTGGTGTCTGGTTGGCTTTCGGTGCACCCATCCACGGTTTGGTCCACAGCTGTGGCGCCATTCAGGCCGATGTTCTGCTGATTTCGAGTCGCCCAACCATCCGCGTACTTCCCGGTGGTTCCGGGTGCGGCATAGATTTCCTTATTCTTGGTGTAGGGAAGGACGAGGGGCGACCAGATCTGGCGCGGGCCATTGTTGGGCGGATAAATCGTGGCCGGGACGAAGAAATCATCGTTGTCCCCCGCATAGAGCATGACGCTCGCGGCCAATTGCCTTGCCTGAGCAACAGCACTGGTCTTCCGGGCCGATTCTTTGGCCTTTGCGAAGACAGGGAAGAGGATCGCGGCCAGAATCGCGATGATAGCAATGACGACCAGAAGCTCAATCAGAGTAAATGCTTTTCGCATAAGCCTTCAGTATAGGACAGTTTCCGGGGAATTGTCCCTACGCGTTTGCTGGAATTCTTGTTCATCTCGGCACAACTCGATGACCTTCATCAATTCTTAACGTTTGTCCGGCCAAAATGCCCGCATGGTTAAGAGGAGCGGGCTGCTGATGATGGCAGCGGCGTCAGTTGGGGCCGGATTCTGGATTGTAAGGCAAGCGACGGCGAAGGCGGAGAATCCCCTGGCGGTTGTTACCCAACAGCCCCAAATGGCTAAGGGTTATGTCTATCACGACAAGAACAAGAACGGTAAGCGGGACGCCGGTGAGCCCGGCATTGCCGGGATCAAGGTCAGCGACCAAACCTTGATCACGCGGACCGACCGCAACGGGTTCTGGCAGCTTCCGTTGGAAGAGGACCAGGACACGCGCTACTTCGTGATGAAGCCGCGGAACTGGATGACGCCGGTCAGCGAGAAGCAACTTCCGATTTTCTACTACAACCACAAGCCGGGCGGGTCACCCAAAGTCCGCTATGGCGGGGTGGAACCGACCGGCCCGTTGCCCGCGAGCATCGACTTTGCCCTGACGCCCCGCAAGGAGCCGACCCAGTTCAAGGCGCTCTTCTTTGGAGACTCGCAGCCTCGGGACGTCCGCGAGGTGGACTACCTGCGAAGGGATGTGATTGAGCCGATTATCGGTAAGCACGACGTGGACTTTGGCGTGACGCTAGGGGATATCGTCTTCGATGACCTCACCGTGTTTGAGCCGTACATCAACGCCGTGGCCCTGCTGGGGATCCCTTGGTACAACGTCCTCGGTAATCACGACATCAACTTCGACGTGCCCACCGACGAACACTCCGACGAGACGTTCGAGCGTTACTTTGGGCCCAACTACTATAGCTTTGACCACGGCCCGGTGCACTTCGTCGTACTCGACAACGTCGAATGGAAGCGGGAGGGCGAGGGCCGTGGCGGCTACACCGGTAAGTTCGGAGAGAAGCAACTCGCTTGGCTGGAAAAGGATCTCTCGATGATCCCGCAAAACCAGCTCGTCGTCCTGATGATGCACATCCCGATCGCCGGATGTAGCGATAAGGAACAGCTTTTCCGCCTCATTGAAAAGCGCCCCTATGCCCTGAGCGTAAGTGCTCATACTCACACCCACGAGCACGTCTTCATCACCGACAAGGATGGCTGGAAGGGTCCGAAGCCCCACCACCACGTCGTGAACGTCACCACCAGTGGCAGCTGGTGGCGAGGGGCCCCCGACGAAAACGGAATCCCGCACACAACAATGCGCGACGGAGCGCCGAACGGCTATTCCATCTTCAGCTTCGACGGAGCGCAGTACACCATCGAGTTTCGCGCCGCTCGGCGTCACGAGGATTATCAGATGGAAATCCATTTGCCGGACGTTCTCAAGGCGTCGGAGGCCCGAGATTTCGAGGTGTTCGTTAATGTCTTCGCCGGAAGTGAGCGCAGCAAGGTTGAGATGCGCGTCGGCGACGGAGCCTGGCAACCCATGGAGCAGGTCCGAGTGAAGGATCCGGCTTACGTCAAGATGTGGGAAAAGGATAAGGACCTTCAGCGGCCCTTCCGCAACTTGCCCGATCCGGCGGACTCGAGCCACGTCTGGAAAGCGAAGATCGGTCAGCGAGTTCCTCGCGGCTTTGTTCCTATACACGTTCGGACGACGGACCAATTCGGCCAGGTTTATCTGACAACCCGCGGCGTCCGGATCGAATAGGGAACACCAGGGGCCGACCGGCCCGAGGCCTCACCCCACCCAGGGGCCCCGACGCTCCGCGTCGCCCTGGGTTCCGCCCTCGGT
>DDSL01000077.1 GCA_002343825.1 Chthonomonas sp. UBA2391 | reverse complement strand
TTCGAGCCCTACACGGTCCACCAACCTCTCGATGATCAGTGGCGTCCAAGCTCAGTGGGTCCTCTTGGTCGTATGCAGCGGAGTCGGCTTGATAGAGCGCTTTTGAGGCAGCGCGGTAGAGGGTGAGCAGAGTCTCAACTGCAGGGGACCAGGCTGGCTGACATGGTGCCTCGCCGGGCGATCTGCAGAGCAAAAAAGCGGCTACTACTTGTCATCGCCTTGTTTCTGGCTAGGGCTGAGAGGAGCCTCCTGCCCTGGGCAAATCATTCCATCGGTCCGGGGGCCTCCAGCTGCGGATGCCCGGGCGCTGACCTGAGTTGGCGGCGTGGCCACGGGGTTGTCATATCGTTATTTCAAGTAAAAATACGGTTGTTGATTCGGCCGCGTCAATATAGAATGAAGCCCTTGGAGTTCTCATGGGGCTCCAGCTTGCACTTCTCTGAAAGGAAAAATCATGAAGAAACTTGCTTTCTTGGCCCTCGGACTGGCAACTCTGCAGGTTGCACCGGCCGCACTTCTCGCCCACTGGAACTTCAACACGCTCACCGCGACCGGTGCGAGTCCAGCCAATTGGAACCAGACCGTCTACGCTCCGGCCTCCGGTAGCGGCTCCTTCAACCTTGCCGGATGGACTACCGGGCCACGATCGTTCAATAGTAATCCTGGCGTCGGCAACCAGCCGGGAACCACTTTGAACGCCGTTTCTCCAGATCCTGCGGGAAGAGCAATCCAACTCCTGGGCGGCATTGGCAACGTCAGCGCACCGGTCGTCAACAACGGGGCGACGGCCACGATCCAGTTTTCGACGGCAGGGGGCTATTACAACCCGATTGTCACTTTTGCCTCTGCCCGGACCTCCAGTGGGTTCAACAATGTGGCTGTTTCGGTCTCCAACGACGGCTCGAACTTCGTCAGCGCGGGCAGCTTTGCTCCCACCACCACGTTCAGCCTGGTGACATTAAACCTGGCGGCTTATGATGTGCTCGACAACACCGCTACGGCATATGTGAGGCTCACTTTCACGGGGGCCGTCACAACGTCTGGCAATAATCGACTTGATAACATTCAAGTTCAAGCCGTGCCCGAGCCGATGACGCTGGGTGCCCTGGCGCTGGGGGCCATCGGCGTGATGCGGCGCCGACGTGGGAACCGGTAGTTCTGGCCGCAAGAAAGTTCTACGAGTCCCGGCGATTATCGCCGGGACATTTAGCCAGAATGGAACACTCTTCAACCTTCGAGTTTGCGCTCGTCGAATCCGTCGAACCTGTAGAATCAAGGCAGATGGATTCTCCAAAGGATGCAAAAAAGCGCCCGACTCTCCAAGATGTCGCGAAAGTCGCGGGTGTGTCCGTCCAAACGGCCTCACAGGTTCTCGCCAAGACGCCGAATGTCCGGATTGCACTGGGGACCCGGCAGAAGGTCGAAGCGGCTGCAGTCCAAATTAGCTATCAGCCGAATCGGATGGCCCAAGCGATGCGGAGAGGGAAGTCACAAGTCGCGGCCGTGTGGATGCCGGTGGATCGACCGACCATTGGTTATCTTCGAATCCTGAACGCCCTCAGCAAGGTGATTCGCCGGAGTGAGTACGAGTTGATGGTGGTCGGCTTGGATTCGACCGTCGCCTTTGGCGGGGAGGGGCGCCTGCCGTCCCAATGGCCGGTGGATGGAATCATCGCCTACGATGCGGGCCGCGCGATCAAGAGGTACCGGACAGAAAATCCCGACGACCCGACTCCGCTCTTGATCCTGGGGAATGAGGAGTTTGAGCGAGGTGATACGATCTCTTGGGACGTCATCGGAGCATCCCACGATCTTGCAAGGGACTTGATTCTCTCTGGCCGGAGGAACGTTGTTCACCTCTCGCCCCAGTGGGTTCTTGATAAGTATCCAAACGAGCAACGAAGCCGAGGTTACCGAGAGGCGATGGCCGAGGGCGGATTGCAGCCCGTCTTCATCGGTGCGGAGGACGAGACCGCGACGGCAGGAGCCGAAGCGCTCATCCAGTACCTCCAAGCGAGTCCGGTGCCGGAAGCGATCACCGCGTTCAACGATTCGATGGCGCTAGGTGCCCTCCGGGTACTTGACGCGCGCGGAGTCAAGGTGCCGGTTGACTGTTGCGTTTGGGGCTATGGTGATTTTCCGGAAAGCACCGACGTGCGGATTCCACTCAGCAGTCTAGCGATTCCGTTCGATGATCTTGCAGAAAATGGCTGGAATTGGATGTCCGGGCGGATCGCTGATCCGAGCCTTGCCACACGAACCATGGCCCTACCGGTGCGCAGGGTCCAGCGTTCCTCCAGCATTCCCTTATGAGTTATTGCGGAAATATTGCTTCCGCCATTGCATTTTCGAGAGGAATGTCATAACCTTATGACAGAGAGATTTAGACTAGAAAACTGGATTACAAGAGAATGAAGACTTCCACGATTGCCCGAACCCTTCTGCTCGCTTCTGTCTTTGCTTCAGCGAGCGCTCATTGTCGCTGGACCTTCTCCGAGGTGAGCCTTCAGGGGACTCGCTTTACCGGTTCAACTCCCGACGGGGAATTCCTCTGCGGATTCTCGAATAATGGGCAGTTCCGCTGGAGTCTCGCCAATGGGGTCGAGTTAATCCCTGAAGAATTGAGGTCGGGCAACAATTCGCTTAGCGATGACGGGTCAAAGATGGCGATCCAAGCCTTGGACCCCTCCGATAACAGACGAAAAGCAGCGATCTACGATTTCAATACGAGCACCATCACGTTTGTCCCGACCCCAGCGGGCTTTTCTGCGACCGGTTTGGACACGGTGGTTTCCTCTCCCTATGGGATTAGTGGAGACGGGACGAAGATCGCAGCTGGAGCCTATGATGGAACGCTTCGATTGAAGCCGGTTCTTTTCAACTCCACGACCAGGACGGTGGAAGTTTGGACTACGTCAGGAACTTCACACGCGCGACCGAATTCACTCTCAAGCGATGGGACTGCCATGGTCGGATATGAGTCCAATCCCAATACCCGGCGGGTCTCGATCTGGAAAAACGGAGTGCAAGTCCACTTTGATCCGGCCAACACCAGCGAGGCGTTCGGGATTTCACCTAACGGTGACCGTTACTTTGGGTCCTTCCTTGGAACCCCTGCCGTTTGGAGTAGCACCTATGCGGTCACCCAACTACCGACTCTGGGCACGATGACTCGGGGTGGGACCATTGGGAGTACCAGCGACGGAAGTTTAGTGATCGGTTACCTGGAACCTCTCGGGAACATCAACGCCCGACAAGCGGTGCTCTGGGAGAATGGAGTTCCCCAAAAACTGGTTGATTGGCTCCAGGTCCGCGGCCTGACGGTCCCCAACTTCAACTTTGTAACGGGAACCGGAATCACGCCCGACGGAAACACCATCTTCGGCTGGGGCACTTCCGCCTCGTCGCTGTTTGCTGGCTTCGTGCTCAAAAACACCCAGGCTACCGTTGTCGGGGTCGTTGATCTCGGAGACCGCGACATAGACGCGGGTCAACCGGTCACCTTCATCGTGGATGATGGCTCAGTAACGGAGACAATCAATACGACCCTGGGGGAAAACGGAGCCTATTCCTTCAGGACTTCGCTCGATGGTCTCGTGGATATCAGCTGCAAAGGAACGACTTGGCTTCGCAAGGTGGAGGCCGGAGTCAACTTGATCGCTGAGCAATCGAATGCGGGTCCGAGCTTCAGCCTCCTCAACGGGGATTGTGACGGCGACAACTCGGTGACGATTTTCGATTACATCGAGATCTCCAACGCATTCGATGCTGTTCCGGGTGACCTGAACTGGAATCCAAATGCCGATCTTGACGGCGACGGTCAGGTCTCCATCTTCGACTACATCATCCTAAGCGGGAATTTCGATCTTTCCGGAGATGAGTAGTCGGACGAGGCGCTTGCGGCTCCGCTAGAGTGACCGGAAGCGGGCGGTGAAGTGCCGCAGAATCGGGGCCTGGTAGGTGAACTCTAGGCCCCGGGCAGACTCCCGTTCGGCGAAGGTCTCCGCAAAGACCTCGGCAACGTAGTTCACGTGGGCCTGAGTATAAACGCGGCGGGGAAGCGCCAATCGGACCAATTCCCGGTCGCTCGGAGTTTCCACCCCATCGACATTCCGTCCAAACATCACGCTGCCGATCTCGACGGCCCTGATCCCCCCACGCAGATAAAGCTCGCAAACAAGGACCTGGGCCGGGAACTGGGTTGGCGCAAGGTGAGGATAGAATCGTTTTGCATCCACGTAGATGGCATGGCCTCCCGGCGGTTGGACGGTGTGAATCCCGATCGCATTCAGCTTTTCGGCCAGATAGCGGGTCGTTGCGGCTCGGTATTCCAGATAATGCTCGTCGAGGACCTCATGGAGACCGACGGCGAGGGCCTCAAGGTCGCGACCGGCCAGGCCGCCATAGGTCGGAAAGCCCTCGGTTAGGATCAGGATGTTGCGGCACTGTTCGGCCAGCGCGTCGTCGTTGAGAGCCAGAAAGCCGCCGATGTTGCCGAAGCCGTCCTTTTTCAGGCTCATGGTGGCCCCATCGGCGTGACGGAACATCTCCTGGGCGATGGCCTTCGGTGTCCAGTCGCGATATTCGGGCTCGCGCTGCTTGATGAACCAGGCGTTCTCAGCAAAGCGGCAGGCGTCGATGATGAAGGGCACTCCGAATTCGCGGTAGATCGCACTGATCTCTTTGATGTTGGCCATCGAGACGGGCTGCCCACCACCCGTGTTGTTGGTGATGGTCACCATTCCGAAGGGAACCTGACGTCTAGCCGAACGGCAATTCTCCAAAAAGGCGCGGAGCTTGTTGGGGTCGAGGTTTCCCTTGAAGGGATGGAGGCTGTCGGGGTCCCGGCCCTCGTCAATCACGAGATCGACCGCTTCGGCGCCGGTGAATTCGACGTTGGCGCGGGTGGTGTCGAAGTGGTTGTTGTTGGGGATGGCTTTGCCGGGGCCAGCCAGAACGGTGCAGAGGATCTTTTCGCTGGCGCGGCCTTGGTGGGTTGGGATCACGTGGCGAAAACCGAAGATCTCTTGGACGACGGCCTCGAACTTGCGGAACGAGCGGCTCCCGGCGTAGCTTTCGTCGCCGATCATGATGGCCGCCCATTGCGCGGCCGACATCGCGCTGGTCCCGCTATCGGTCAAGAGGTCGATGATGACTCCTTCCGCGTCGATGAGGAAGGGGTTCCAGCTCGCTTCTTCGAGCCACTGGCGACGCTGCTCAGGGGTCGAAAACTGGATCGGCTCGACCGCACGGATGCGGAATGGCTCGATGATCTCGCGCATGGTGCGCAGTCTACACGGGCTTTCGGCCCAAAGTCGGGATCTGGCCTCCAGCTCAACATCTGGGCCCTGAGAAGCGGGGGCCTCAGCGGCTGTCCAGCGCGACGATCCTTGGTTTGTGGGGATCTTGGCGGGGTGTTAGCAGAGTGATTGGCATCCCGGGGCGGACTTCTTCCGCGCGAACCGCAGTGGCATCGGGGCGCCGAACTCGAATCTGACTTTTCTCAATGTTCCAACGGTCCCATTCCGGCTTCAGAGAAACCTGAGGTGCTTTGCCGGGCACTATGGTAGCGAGTTTGATCAAGCGCAGGTCTCGGGATGCGGGGTCGAACGAGGTGACGATTCCGTCCGTCCGCTGCTCCGTGGCCGCAGGCTGCAAAAATGGGGCCGGATCGGGATACCGCGGATGCTTCAAACGGCGAGCCGCCTTCAGGGAAGCATAGGCATTGACGACCACGCGGCGGGGTTCGTACCAAAGTTCAAAGTGGATGTGAGGTCCGGTTCCTTCGGCATTGCCGCTGTCGCCGATCCATCCGATCAGCTGGCCCGCGACGACCCGGGACCCATTGACGATCCCCGGAGCAAAGGCATACGTGTCGCCCCCGCGGCCGTCATCCGAGCCTGGAGTGTCGTTGTTCATGTGGTAGTACTGCGCTGTCCAGCCGCTCCGGTTTTTCAGGGTGATTGTGTGGCCCGCGTTCCCCCGGTCGCGACCGAGCGAGATGACTCCATCGAAGCAGGCGACCGCGGTGGCCATCTTGGGTCCCATTAAGTCCTGGCCAATGTGCTTACGCGTACCGCCCCCGCGGGAGGCCATCCACCAGTCCTGAAACTTTACGCGCGAATCTGTGGTGGGCAAGACCATCGGCACGACGACCTTGGTGTCGACCGCCTGACGCCAGATGTAGTTGAGTTCGCCGGTTAGCTTGGGAAAGTTCTTGAGGTCTTCATAGCCTTCCTCATCCCACGTTGGAAAGAAGGCCCACCGAATCGGATAGACATCGCGATCATTGATCTTGGTGGCGCTGACTTGAATCTCAATCTCTTGGTCAAAAACCAAATCGAGGACCCGTAGGGGCAGATCAGTTCCGATCTGCTTAGCCCCTGGGGGAACCGTTAGCTTAACCGGAATGGGGCGTGGGATGAACTGCTCGCGTCCATCGGGTTGACGGATCATGCTCACCATCATCGTGACGCGGTCTTCGTAGGGGTCTGCCTGATCGATATATCCCCGTAGGTTCAGGCTGCCGGGTTTGGGGCGTCCTAGGTCCTTGAATGGATCTTCGGCCAAGAGCGAATTGTCGAGCTCAAGGTCCGGCGTCCGGTGGAGTATTGCTGTTCTCGAAGGCGTTGGTTCGACGGTCAGAATCGTCGTTGACTTGAGCGGGGAAGAGGTGAGATCCCACCGCTCAACCCGATTGCCCCGGATCCCGACGAGCTTGTTCCCGCTCAGCCAAGCGAGGTTGGCGGGCAGAGTTGTCGGCAGTTTCAGGGAGCTAGGCTGGCTGGGATCGACGACCCATCCCGAACCTGCCCCGCTGACCAAGATCCGGCGCGAGTCGGGTGACCAGCGGAGTTCGCCCTTGACCTCTTTGAGGACATTTTTCAGCGACGAAGACCCCAATGTTCCCACAATTAGGTTGGAGACTCCGGGCTTGCCCAAAACCGGCTTGAGAAACGCAAACCGTCGCCCATTTGGAGCCCACGCAACCCGCGTGGCGGCGTGACCCTCTAGGATCGTGCGAGTTTTCCCGCCGTCAAGGCTGTAGATCTCAATCTTTCCCCCGTTTGACGCGGGGGCAAAGGAAAGGAGTCTGTTTCCGTCATGGCTCCAGTCAAATGCTTGGCTGGGTCCGAGGAAGACCGGTGGCTCGGCGGGTATCCCGGCATTCCAAGTGTGCAGCCCACGGGAAGTCCGAAAAGCAAGACGCGGCCCTGTGGGGGCCCAGCTCCATTCCAAAACGGACTTCGCGACCTGCACGGGCTTTGCCTCGGGCACGAAAAACACGGACCAGAGATCTTGACCGCGGAGAAATCCTGCCCGGCTTCCATTGGAATCGAGGCCCAGGGCCTTAGTCTCTCCTAGCTCTAGAACGAGCTTGGGTTTGCCAGCCGCATCCAGCAGAGTGAGTTTCCCGGCATGTTCGAGGCAGTAGGGCACTCTCAATGGGCCGGTCGGATTCGTGTTGATCGCCAGCAAGTTGCCGAGAGCCAAGAGGGCAATGCTCATCCGTGGTGAGTATGGCGTTTGGCTCGGGCGCAAGGCAAGCAAGCTGGTCAAGGAGGTTTCCAGTATTTTCGCGGGCAGAACCCACCCTGCAAAAACCCGTAAACTGGACGAGAAGAGGTTTCAAAATATGGAGAGATCATACATTTGGCGTAGTCTGCAGCTCGTGGGCCTACTCGCTACGATTGGGTTGACTCACGTCAATGCTCAAGTTGGCGTCACCCAGCGAGTCCCGAAAACGGTCGCGCTTTCGGCCCCATTCCCAGCGTCCCAGGTCGTCAACATGGACTTCAGCGGTGACGGCCGATACATGGTCATCGAGACAACCGCGCCCCTTTTGGCGTCCGACACCAACGGCGCGGCCGACGTCTATCGGGTAGACCGGCAGACGAGCGAGGTGATCCTGGTTTCGATCGCCCGCGACGGTTCTACGAACGGGCAGGGAAGTGAGCCCTCGATCAGCTTTGATGGACGCTATGTCGTCTTCAACACTTCCAGCACCTTGATGGTCCAGACCCCGAACAACTTCACGGGGTTGGTCATCCGAGATCTGCAGGCGGGAGTGACCACTCCGGTCTCCCTTTCGACCACCAACGCTCCTAGTAACGGAACGGCCTCGCGGGCCCGCGTGACTCCCGACGGCCGCTTTGTCGTTTTCAGCAGCACCGCTTCTAACCTGGTTGCCGGGGACACCAATGGCGTCGAAGACATCTTTGTCCGAGACCGAACCAATAACACCACCGTCCGGGCCAGCCAATCGGACGCTGGAGTCGCAGGTAACCAAGCGAGTGCTCGGCCCTTCATCAGCGACGATGGCCGGTTCGTGGCGTTCGAATCCTCGGCCACCAATCTGGTCGCCGACGACACGAACAGCCAGGTGGATGTCTTCCGAAAGGATCTCAGCAACGGAGCGATCGTTCGGGCGAGTCTGAACTCGAGTGGAGCGCAATTGCCAGTCGCTAGCGGATGCCGAGGCATGTCGGCCAATGGCGTGTCGGTCCTCTTCCGAGCCGCATCCATCCAGGTGGTGAGCGGGGCCCCGACCTCGGCCCAGGCCTACCTGAGGAACCTGAACAATTCGACCACGACCTTGGTCTCGTTGCTCGACAATACGTTGTTCCCGACTTCGAGCAACTCGGTTTCGGACGACCTCCGACTCAGCCCGAACGGGCGATGGCTCGCTTTTGTGTCGACCAGCGACGGATATGCCGCGGCGGATACGAACGGGACCTCGGACATCATCCTCCGGGACCTGAACCTCGGCAAGAACTCCCGAGCGACCCTGCGGTACGACGGGACCCAGACGAGCGGTACCCACTCGTTTGCGGTTCCTTCGAACGATGGACGGTTTGTTGGATTCCTCTCCAACGATCAGTTGATCATTCCGGGCGACAGCCAAACGACTCGCGATGCCTTCATCCGCGACCTCACCGGCGCGACCAACCAGCTGGTTTCGTTCTTGCCGACGGGCAACGTGGTGGGCCAGACGATGGAAAACCCGCAGCTGAGCAATGACGGTCGATTTTTGGTCTTCAACTCGACCGCGGCCAACCTGGTGACGGGCGATGACAACCTTCTGGATGACATCTTTGTCTACGACCGAAGCACCGATGGAGTCCAACGAGTCTCGGTGGCTTCCAACGGGGACGACCTGAACGCCGCGTCGGCTAACCCTCGGATCAGCGCCGATGGCAACTGGATCGCCTTCGAAACGGCCGCCACCAACATCGAGCCAGTGGGATCCTCTACGACCCGCCTCCTCTTGAAGAATCGGGTGACGAATCAGACGATCCTCGTCTCGCGCCGAACCAACGGCCAACCCGGAACGGGATCGAATGCCCAGCTGAGCGCCGATGGCCGCTATGTCGTGTTCGAATCGACCGAGCGACTGACCGCAGATGACACCAACAACAGCGCCGATATCTTCAGGTTCGATCGACAGACGAACCAGATGCTCTTGATCTCGATCACCGCGAGCGGGATCCAAACCAATGGTGCCAACCGAAACGCCTCGATAAGCGCCGACGGAACCCGCGTCGCGTGGGAGAGCGATGCGTCGAACGTCGTGCCTTTCGACTTCAACGCGCTAGCCGATATCTTTGTGCGGGACATTCCTGCGCAAACGACCCAGGTTGTCAGCGTGGACATCGGAGGAATTCTCCGCGGAGGAACCTTGCCGCGCATCAGTGGAGATGGTGCCCATGTGGCTTTCGAGAGCCCCGTTCAGTTGATCGCCAACTCGCCGATCTCTCCGGTCAAGACGTATGTCCGACGTCTTTCCGACAGTCGGATCACGCTCGTCGGGACCACCGCGAGCAACGGCTTCTTGAACTCGGAAGTCAAGCTGATGGGCATCAGCACGGACGGTCAGTACGTCTGCTTCCAAGCCAGCAACAACCAACTTCCTGGATTCAATAACCGGGTTCAAACTTACATCCAAAACACGACGACCAAGGAGTTCTTCCACTGCTCGCGCCGTGGAGCGACGAGCTCCGACGTGGCCGTGACGATCTCTGCCATGAGCGGAGACGGAGCGTTTGTCGCGTTCCGAAACAACTCGAGGATCCTTGTGGATGAGCTGGTGAACTTCAACGTTCTCTTCCTCCACCAAGCTCGAGAGTCGAGCCTGACCACGTTCAACGGGACACTGGTCCTGCAGGACTACGTCGGCCCGCGCCCGACTCCTTCGATCACGTTGACGTTCGAGCCGGTGGGCGGCGGAACCTCGGTGCAGATTCCGGTGACTCTGAACCCGAATGGCACTTTTGCCGCGACGGTGACGGTTCAAGGGAGCTACAACGTCTTCGCCCAAGGCGGAACGTTCTTGCGGCGCAACATCGGCACGTTCAACTTCACTGGCGGGGTGATCAACGCGGCCTCCCGAACGCTGTTGAACGGAGACTGCGACGGGGATAACTCGATCACGATCTTCGACTACATCCTGATCAGCGACGCGTTCGACTCGGCCCCCGGCGGCCTGAGCTGGAACCCGCTCGCCGACCTGGATGGTGACGAGCAAGTGACGATCTTCGACTACACGATCCTGAGCAACAACTTCGGCGTGGACGGCGACTAAGCCGGCCGCTCCGAGCTTGGATCAACCTCCGGCGGTGGGTGCAATGCACCCACCGCCGGATGCTTTTGAGTGGGGAAGAGGAGAGTGCGGGGGTGGCTTCTTCGGGTATCCCAGGGAAAAGAGTGTGGGCCTTCGACGGTGAAGGCCCGATAACGATCATGGTGGATCTTAAAAAGTTTGACGTCTCGCTGGAACGGGGATTTTTGCCCGATACTGACCCTCTTCGACGCCTCCCGAGCGCATTTGATGCCTGGGAAGAGGTCGCCCTCAATCTTCCCAAGCTCCTGATGGGGAGCGACTTGCGGGGGATCGTGCAGCGGCTCCCCGAGTTTCCCGTCGAAAAGATCGCGGATGAGCGCGAGCTTCGCCGGGCGATGGTTTGTCTCAGCTACATAGGCCATGCCTACGTCTGGACCGGCGATGCGGCCCAAACGTTGCCTTCGGTCTTGGCCCGTCCCTGGGTCGCGGTGGCCGAGCGGATGGGGCGTCCGCCGATCCTCAGCTACCAGAGCTACGCGCTGGACAATTGGTACCGGTTCGACCCGGCGGGCCCGATCGAATGCGGCAACATCGGCCTGATCCAGAATTTTTGGGGTGGGGCCGATGAGGAGTGGTTCATCCTGATCCACGTCGATATCGAGTTCAAGGCGGCGCGTGCCATCACAGCCATCCCGGGAGCTATCGCCGCCGCCCAGTCTGGGGACGCAGCGAGCCTAGCCTCGGCCCTTACCCAGATCGCCGAGAGCGTCGATCAGATGCAGGCGACGATGGAGCGGATGCCCGAATGGTGCGATCCCTACATCTATTTCCATCGGGTTCGCCCGTACATCCACGGTTGGAAGAACAACCCTGCCACCCCTAACGGCGTGGTTTATGAGGGCGAATTTGGCGGGCAACCGCAGATCCTTCGCGGCGAAACAGGTGCCCAAAGCTCGATCGTGCCCTGTCTGGATGGACTGCTGGGGGTGGGTCACGAGAACGACCCGCTCAAGGAGTATCTGATGGAGATGCGGACCTATAAGCCGCCCCAGCACCGGGCCTATCTGGAGTGGATCGAAGCCAATTCGGGGGTCCGAGAGTTCGTGACCACTCGCAACGACGAAGGGCTGACGGCGGTCTACAACCGCTGCCTAGAGGCGGTCGAAAAGTTCCGCTCGCTCCACCTGGAGTATGCGGCCAAGTACATCTTTAGCCAGATCCAAAAGGACGAAAAGAACCCCAGCCAGGTCGGCACCGGCGGCACCCCGTTCATGGTCTATCTGAAGAAGCACCGCGACGAAACCGGCGCTCACGTCGTGGGGTCGTAGGGGCCGGCTGCGCGGGCGGAAAGGGATTGTCAGGAGTGGTGGGGGGATAGAGGTTCAGTGGAAACTTCAATAGACTTCAACGAAGCCTCGATCAATCCCCCACCATTCCCCACACACCCGCACTATCGCTTTCGCCGCCGGCGGAGGACGGCGGCAACCCCCAGCCCCAGCGCAGCCAGCGTCCCAGGCTCGGGGACGGGGTCGAGGCGGATGATCCGGTAGGGTTCGATTCCTTGGCGGTCCATAAGGGTCGCGTAGATCTGATCGGTGTCGCGGTCGATGATGCCGCCGAGCAATTGATAACGGCTCCGGTCGTAAGCAGCGCCCTCTACGACATCTTCGATGCTGACAAGCGCCGAGCCATTCCACAAGCGGCTGGCGGAGAACCTGAAGTTCTGGACAAGAATAGTCCCGCTATAGGTCAAAGTGGGTCCACCAACCGATTGATTGGGTTCCCACCACAACAATTTGTTGCTATTCCCCTTCCGGTAATAGAGGCCACTGTAGGAAGCGGTGTCGACCATAGCCATCTCACCCGACTTGTTCATCGAGGGGTAGAGATAGGGGCCAACGCCTCGAAACTGGTTATCCTTGTAAAGATACAGGTCCTGAAGGTCCAGTTCGATCCGGCCCCCACCCTGGAAGACGAAAGTCCCGTTATCGTCACTGGCAACAAAGTTGCTGTACTTTAGTGGCCGGATTTTTGTCTGTTGTCCGGTTTCTAGGTCGTGTACTACGGCCGCAGTTTCCCCCTCAATCGTACCGGGAACCCCAACAGAACCGTAGACCATTCTCGACCCCGATAAGCCCTCCGGGACCACAGGCAGTCCGGTCGTCGAGTCTAGGATCTGCGCCACCTGCCCCTTGTATTCAAATCCCGAAAAAAAGCGCTGCGTCGAGCGCACGGTTCCCGACATCTGCAGAGCGTCGGGCGTCCACCGTCTGACACGACTGAGATCCATACCAAAGCGCGCGTTCAAGTTCACTTCACCGCTTGGGGTACGTTCGTAAAAGTTTAAGGTTCCAGAGATCCTCTTGGCGTAGACAAGACTAGAGCCCAAGCTGGAAACCGGGGTCATCCGTTCTGAGTGGGTCACTAGAGTCGCTCCCAATCGGTACCGCGGTGCCGGAGTCTGGGCTCCCGCTACGCCGACCACTCCCAAAACTCCCACGAAAAGAAAAGAACGACTTCTCACGGCTTTACTATATACTAAGTTTGGTCGTACCGAACTCATGACTCGGATTGGACCTCTAGGAGGGGACTTGCCACTCCCTATCGGGGTGACTGTAGCGCGCTAAGCCGAGAACGGATTGATGATTAGTTCTTCAGCGGTTTCCCGCTGTCCAGCATGTGCTTGATTCGGGCGATTGTGAGTTGGTTCTGGAGGAGGTCGATGAAGAGGTCGCGTTCGCGCTCGAGGGCTTCGGTCCAGGTCTGAGATTTGCAGAAGATCTGCTTGATCTTGTCCGCAATCAGTTCGTCGTGGCGGGTGAAGTCGAGGGACTTCTGGGCCTCGTCGATCATGCCCTGCAGCGGACCGACCGGCAGCTTCCACTCCGGCTGGAATTCGGCCACGACCGAGCCCAGCAGCCCGGCCGCACTGCTGATCAGGGCATCGGGGTGGAGCAGGATCCGGTCCCAGGCGCGGAGATAGCCGAGGGCCTGGGCTTCTGCCGCGCTGGTGGCGACCACGCCCTGGCTCACCCGCAGGCAGGTCTCGATATATCCGCGGGCGGAGTTCTGTGCGCCGAGGGCCATGCGGGCGGTCCCGCTTCCGCCAGGGAGAAGGCCGACCTTGACCTCGGGCAAGCCGATCTGGGTCTCGGGGTGGGCCACGATCTGCGAACACGCAATCGCGAGCTCAAATCCGGCCCCAAGGCAGTGGCCATGGATCGCGGCGATGCACCGCTTGGTGCGGAGGAGATCAGCAAGATCTTGGAGTTCGCGCAGACCGGTGCGGATGGCGTCCCAGTCCTCCTCCGCAGAGCGCTCCAAAAAGAAGTTCAGATCGTATCCAACCGAGAAGGATCGGGCCGCGCTGCAGAGGATGAACGGCTCGGTCTGTGCGCCGACCCAAGGAGTCAGGGCGCGGACAAGGTCGGGGGTAATGACCCCCATCTTGGTGGTCAGCGCCAGGGCCCTGTGACCGCTTGCCAGTTCGTGGACCTGGAACCCGTCGCCCTTCTCGATCACTGGGAACCGGTCGATCGAGCGATAGGGAATCTCGTCAAGAGCTGGGATCCACTCGCCGGTGAAGGTCCGGACTTGGCCCTGATCATAAAACTTCTCGGTCGGCAGCCCCAAGTGCTCGCCTCCGATCTCGTCGATCATGGCGAAGGGCCCCTTCTGCCATCCGAATCCCCACATCATCACCCGGTCGAAGTCCTCGACGGAGTAGCTGATCTCTTCGCGAATCTGGTGAGCGTATTGCAGGGTCGGGACCAGATAGCGGCGCATGAATTCACCAAGGTCGTCGCCGAGTTGGAGGGCTTGGCGAATGCGCTCGCCCATCGGGAGCTTTTCGATCGCCTTCAGATTGGGTTGGTCGGTCTCCACCATGTCCCGATAGAGAAGGGTCTCGAGGTCGAGGACCGAGAAGGACTTACCCTCGCGCAAGTAGTAGCCCTTGCCGGCCTTTTGGCCGATCGCGCCGTTCGCGATGAGGTGCTCGACGGATCGAGGGGTCTGGAGGGTCCCGACGGCGGAGTCGTGGCCGCAGCGGGCGGTGAGGTTTGCCGCGATATCCACCATGATGTCGAGGCCGACGAGGTCATTCAGTCGAAAACTTGCCGATCGGGGCCGACCGAGGAAGGGGCCGGTCATGGCATCGACTTCTTCGATCCGCAGCCGAAGCTTCTCGGCGACATGAGTGGCTTGGAACATGGCCCACATTCCGAAGCGGTTGGCGATGAATCCGGGAGTGTCCTTCGCAATGACCACTCGTCGTCCGACTCGCTCTTCGAGGAACTCGGTGACCCGCCCGATCTCAGCGGAATTGGTTTCGGGGGTGGGAATCAGCTCCAGGAGTTTGAGATAACGCGGAGGGTTAAAGAAGTGGGTCCCGAGGAATCGCTCTCGGAATCGCGGGGAGCGGCCCTCGACTAGGAGAGAGATTTCGAGTCCGCTGGTGTTGGTGCTGATGATGGCGTGATCGGGCAAGAGGGGTTCCAAAAGTGCGTAGAGTCCTCTCTTGGCTTCGGGCTTTTCGATGATCGCCTCGCAGACCCAGTCGGCATCTCTTACCCAGTCGAGATCGGTGTCGATTCCGCCCAGTCGGACCCGACCGACGCTCTCCGGCCCATAGAAGTGGGTAGGTTTGACGGCTTTTGCCTTCTCAAAAGCGGCCTGGCACGATTCCCGGGTGAGGTCCAGAAGGGCGACTTGAAACCCAGAATTGGCAAGATGGGCGGTGATGCCTGACCCCATCGTTCCGGCCCCAATGACGACGACTTTAAGTCCCTCGTTGCTCAGCATGATCCTGCAAGTTCTAGGGGCATTGTTGCCCTCAAGTTGGCGAGGATACCAGCGGGAGCAAAATCCTGAAGTGTCTTGGCAGTTTTACCGATATAATAGGCGTGATGGAACAAATTCAGCCGATCCGAGGTGATCGACGATAAGAAGGTTTAAGCCGCGTCCCCAGAGAAATCCGGGTCCCGACATCAACGGGCGCCTCCTGCGCTTCCGCGATCTCCGGATTATTGGCTCGGATGGGTCGCAATTGGGCATTTTCCAAGCGCGTCAGGCGTTGAACATGGCCCAAGATGAGGGATTGGACCTCGTCCTCGTGGCGGAGCAAGCGGATCCTCCGGTTGCCCGCATCACCGACTACGGCAAGTACAAATACGAAACCCAGAAGCGCGAAAAGGAGAACAAGCGCAAACAGCAGGACGTTAAGGGTATAAAGATGAGTCCGCGAATTGCCGAGCACGACATGCAAACGCAGTTGAACAACGCTCGGCGGTTTCTGGGAGAAGGCGACAAACTGAAGGTCGTGTGCCAGTTCAAACAACGTGAACTCGCCCACAGCCGGATCGGTCTGGAGAAGATGACTCGCTTCGCCGAGGCGCTGAGTGACATCGGCATCTTGGAACGAGCCCCGACTCTGGAAGGTCGCCAGATGATCATGACGATCAACCCGAAGCCACAAAAACCTGCGGGGAAGAAAGATGCCAAAGATTCGAACCAACAAAACGGCAGCGAAGAGGTTCAAGATCACGGGGACCGGCAAGATCACCCGACGGAAGTCGGGGAACAGCCACATGTTCCTCCACAAGAGCCACAGTAGACGCCGCAGGCTGGAAGGTGAGCCCGTACTCTTTAAGGGCGAGCGCACCCGAGTCCGCCGAATGCTCGTGATGTAGCCCCAGGGCTCCATCACGAGTATCTTTTTTGTAAACCTGGCCGAGAAACAAGTACCGCCACCGGTCTAAAGCAGATCTGGGAACCGGTCTCGGCCCCGAACGAATCCCCGAAAGGGATCGCCAAGGAGAAAACATATGGCCCGCGTAAAACGTGGATTGATGCGCCACAAGCGCCACAAAAAAATTATCAAGAAGGCTTCAGGCTATTTCGGCCGGAAGAAGAACGTCTTCAGCCGTGCCCACGAGCAGGTGATGAAATCGGGGCAGTACGCCTTCCGAGACCGCCGCGCCAAGAAGCGCGAATTCCGCCAGCTCTGGATCGTCCGACTTTCGGCTGCTTGCAAAGAGGCCGGCGTGAAGTACAGCCAGTTCATCCACAATCTGAACGAAAAGGGTATCGACGTCAATCGAAAGATGCTGAGCGAACTTGCAATCAACGATCCGGCCGCCTTCAAGGCTCTGGTTCAGCAAGTGATGGCATAGTGGGGCAGCTAGAGAGTAGGGATTAGAGGTTAGAAATTAGAGACTAAGCGCTAGGGACTAGGAATTGTTAGTCCCATTTTCCATTCTCTACTCTCTATTCTCTACTTTCTACTCTCTATTCTCCATCCCCTAACCCCTAACCCCTAATTCTCCGACATACCATGGTCGGCAGCGGTTTTTCCGTGACCGTTTTTGCCATTGCCATTACCATGACCATGACCATTCGACACGGTCGGGCGTGCTTCGGTGAGAATCGTCGGAAGGGTGACCTCCGAAAAGTGCTGGAGGTCACTGGCGGTAAAGTTTGCCCCGGCCTCAACAAACAGATCCGGGTTCTCGTTCACGTATCTGCCCCCAACCCCGATCATAAAGCCCTTGGTGACTGCGATCAGCTTCAACTCTCGAACGAGTTCAATCGCCTCAGTCCTTCCTTCCTCCCGCGCACAACTCACGAGGACCAGATTTGGTTCGTGCTCCTTTACCGAGCTCAAGAAAGCAGGGGTCGGTACGTTTGCCCCGAGGTAGACCACCTTCCAGCCCTTCAAACGAAGGAAGTCGCTGATCATCCTGAGGCCAATGCTGTGATAGTTGCCGGGGACACATCCCAGCACCGCAACCTTGGCCTTGGCCGGAAGCGGGGGAGCAAACTGCATGACCCGAGCCATCATCCGCTCGGTAATGGCGCTCGCGAGGTGCTCTTGACCCTCATCCACTGCCTCGACCTGGTACCAAGCTCCGATCATCTCCATCGATCCGGCCAACACATTCTGATAAAGCTGAACTGTGTCGAACCCTTGGCGGATCATCTGGTCGACGATCTCTGCACAGCCAGCCTCGTCACCCTGAATCGCAAGCTTGGAGTAGGTCTTGACCGCATCGCCGAGTGAGATTTCTTCCGGTTCGGGGCGGGCGGCTTGGGAAAGTAGTGCCTGGAGGTTTCGGGCGATTTCTGGAGTGGCGAGGGCGTAATACACCTGACGGCCGATCTTGGTGGGCTTGACGATGTTCTTGAGTCGGAGCTTGCTCAGGTGGTTGCTGAGGTTGGGCTGCTTCATGCCAGTAGCCTCGACTAACTCGGACACGTTTTTGGGTCCATCTTGGAGCTGCTCCAGGATAGCTCTGCGTGAAGACTCGGCAAGCTCGCTTAGAAGATCATTCATTCAAGGTCCTGTTGAATCCGGCACTGATGGATGCCCGACATCAATCATTGTATAGTGTTCTGTGTGGGCAGGGACGTGGCAAGACCTCATGTTGTTCGGGGAAGCAACTATTTATGGCAATTTTCGGCGGTCACTTCGCCGAAGATCAGGTTCGGTCCTCCGATAGAAAAGGATGGTGCCAAGCTAATGAATTTGAAGCAAGTACAATAACAAGCACTGGTGCCGCAACGGAGCGAGCAAGAACACTATGATCTTTGAACTTTGTCCAGAGGAAGCTACCTTTTTAAGTCGCGTCCGGCAGTTTGCCAATGAAGTCGTATTGCCACAGACTCGGGAATGGGAGAAGAACACCGCGTTCGCTCCTAGCATCTGGGGTCAGCTGGGCGAAATCGGGCTGTTGAGCATGACGCTCCCGGTGGAGAAGGGCGGCATCGGCGTCTCCTGCTCGGCTTATGTGGAGGCTTGCCGAGAATTGGCCAAAGCAGATCCGGCCCTGAGCATGAATGTGGCCGCGATCAATGCTCTCTGCGTCGGCCACATCGACCACTTTGGGACCCCAGAACAGCAAACCAAGTATCTTCCTGGGATCGTGAAGGGCGATATCAAGCTTGCGTGGGGCCTCACCGAACCGGATGCTGGTAGCGACGCTCGTCGAGTGCGCACAGCCGCAACCCCGATCGCCGACCAACCGGGTTACTTTCACCTGAACGGCGAAAAGATGTTCATCACGAACGGTGGCAACGCAGACCTCATTATCATGGTCGCCCGCACGAGCGAGACCGAGCTCAGCGCCTTCCTCCTTGAAACCAACCAGCCGGGGTTTGAGATCGTCGAGCGAATCCACACCATCGGGGTTTCTGCGAGCAACACTGTCCGATTCAAGCTCGATAATGCCGTCGCTTGGCACACGCCGTGCACCTTTGAGCAGGCGATTGGATTGCTCTACCGAGGGCGCCTCGGGATCGCCGCCATGGCCGTAGGGATCGCCGAAAAGGCCCAAGAGCTGGCGCTGGAATACAGCAAGCAACGCGAGCAGTTCAACCGACGGCTGTGCGACATGCAGTCGGTGCAGAACATGCTGGCCGACAACGAAACCGAGATCGAGGCCGCTCGTCTCCTCTTGCACAAGGGAGCGATGCTCTACGATCGCGGCGAGAGTGTCGTAAAGATCAGCTCGCAAGCCAAGCTCTATGCCAGTGAAACCGCGAATCGAGCCACAAACCGTGCCATCCAGATCCACGGTGGACGCGGAATGACGTCCATGTATCTGGTCGAAAAACTTTGGAGAGATGCCAAGTTGACCGAGATCGGAGAGGGTTGCAGCGAGATCCAGCGGATGGTGATCGCCAAGCAGGCTCTGCGCTAATCGCCGGGAAGGAATCAAGTCATGACCAACGTACTCTTGCTCGCTTCTATGCTCGCAGCGGGGCAAACTGCCCCCGTCGAACCGGTCCAATTGGCCCGCGTCCTCAAGCCCGGCACGACCTACAAATACCGGGTCGTCAACCAGCTTATTTCGGATGAGCGAAATCTGATGGTGGACACCTTCATTCCAAGTACAAGCGGGCTTGAGTACGACATCGAGCTCACCATCGAAAAGGAGTTGGTGGACGGAATTGTCGAGGCGCGCTACCAACGGAAAAACTTCGTTGCGATTGAGGGAGAAACCACCGAGCGCGACGAGGTCCGAACTCCGATCAAGCCCGGTTGGGATCTGCGGATTCAGCTGAGTCCGCTGAACAAGGTCCTGGATATCAAGGATTTGACCCCACCTCGCAAGCCCGCGCGGTGGACTGGCGAAGCGACCCCGGTGGCGATGAACGTCCGCCAAGACCCGATCGCCGGATTCATCTCTCAGATCTACCAGTTGGCCCAGATGATCGGACCTCTGGATGGGAGCATCGACTTCTCGCCCCAGTTTCCGGTTCGTCCGGTCCGGCCGGGGGATACCTGGAAGGTGACGGCAGGGTTCTCCCCGCAGGTCCTCAAGAGCGACAAGAACAAGCGGATCGCCGTCCAGCGAGCGGACTACACCTACACCTATCGAGGTCTTTCGGAATTCAACGGAAAGTCGGCTCACAAGATCGAGAGTGAGCTGAAGATCGACACCGATCTGGTCGATTTCTTTGCTCAAGATGCGCCGGTCGTCCGCGAGATCTACACCAAGATCCCCATGAACCTGACGGCCAAGATCGTGTTCCACGTGGACACGGTCACCATGCACACTCTGGATGGCCAAATGACGGCGACCGGTGGCTACCAAATCTTTGCGACCGAGTTCCCCGACCGAGCCGTTCAAGAAGGAAAGCTCGACAGCCGGATTCGACTCCAGCTGATCAGCCGCAAGTAACTCGCGGCTTTGCGCGCTTCTGGGGCGTCTAGTCTCAGAAGCGCTATGAATTCGTTTGCCTCCCGGACGCTTGGTCTGAGTGCTCTTGTGGCCCTCTCGGCGTTCGTGGCGGTCGTTCAGCCTCAACTTTGGCCCCTCGTCGTGCTCGGAATCGGGGCCGAGATCGGGGCGCTCTATTGGTCGGACCGTCGTTGGTCGATCTCCCTCGCTCCCCTCGTGGTGTCACTTGGATACGCGCATGGGGGAGTTTCAACCGCTCTCGCCTTCGAAGTCGGACTCTTGGCCTGGGGGCTTGCGGTCGCCGGAGCCAGTGGGATGGGCCGAGTCGGTCTGCCCGAGATCGCGCGAAGCCTCCTCACCTCCGCGGTGGCCCTGGCCGGGGGGTGGGTCGTTGTGGCTGCGGTTTCGCCGACCAGTTTGTCGGGAACGGCGGTCAGTTGGGTGATCGGCGCGGTGGCCGCCAGTTCGGCATTGTGGTTTTGGTTCGGGGCGAGGGTGCCCGGTGGTTCGTGGGGAAGCCTCTTGGCCGCCGGAGGTCTGATGACGATTTTCGCGTTCGGGCTCGGTACCGTGGCGCCGATCTGGTGTTTAGCACTCCTGGGGCCGATCGTGGCCGGAGCTTGGGCGGTCCGAGAGTGGCGTAGGCAGCGGGAAGAAGATCAGGCCATCCTGCGGGGGTTGATTCTCCTGGTTCAGCAAGCGCACCCCTACACGGGCGCCCATCTGGAACGCGTCGCGGCCCTGGCCGAGAGCACCGGGCGCAACCTTGGTCTGAACGCCAAGCGGGCCCAGCGCCTCCGGGCGGCGGCGATTCTTCACGATTTGGGCAAAGTCGCGATCGATGAACAGATCTTGGAGAAGCCCAGTCGGCTCACCGATGACGAATTTGCCGAGATCAAGCGACACAGCGAACTCGGGGCAAAGATCCTGGAGAAGTCTGGGCTGTACCCGGAGATTGCGCCTTGGATCCTGGCCCACCACGAACGTCCGGATGGCCGGGGATATCCCTTCGGTCTCCACGGGGACGCGATCCCGCTGGAGAGCCGGATCATCGCCTGCGTCGACGCCTTTGATGCGATGGTCGGCGTCAGCAGTGTCGGGGGGCGGCGGAGTTACCGAGAGCCGGTGGACCCCGAAGGGGCGATCCAAGAGGTTTTGCGGTGCGCCGGCACCCAATTTGATACCGAAGTGGTCGAGGCCTTCCGAAAGGCAGTGGGGCAGGAGGTCATGGCTTGACCGAACTCTTGCTGGTGGCCGGTTGCGCGGGGATCACGGTTTTTTGCCTCTGGGTCGCGGTCTCTGCCCGCAAGCGTCGACCTCTGATGTTGGGTCGCGCCGCCCGGGCGGTTGGGGTCGCCATGTCGCTGAGAGGCGGGCTAGTCGGTCCGAGCAACGACGAATTTGGCCAAATCGCCGATCGGATTGGAGCTCGGCTGGGGTGGAGCGAGGCGCAGCGGGTCCGGCTGGCCAATACGATCCAAGTTCGTCAGATCGGTTTTGCTGCGATCCCCTACCAGCATCTGCGCCAGCCGCATCTCCATCGAGTCCGAGAACGGGCTCCGGAGATCGGGGCCGACCTCTTGGAGCGTCTGCCGATCTGGTCCCAATTCTCGGATGAACTCCGCCCCACCCGTCGGTCGGAAGTGGGCCAGTTGATTGCCCTGCTCGAAGAATTCTTCTACCGGATGGAATCGGCCCCGGCCATGGATGTCTTGCGCCAGATCCAGAGCCAAACCGACGACCGGTATGATCTTGCGATGCGAGAGGCTGCCGTCGGCGTCTTGCAAGAAAGCTATGGAAACAGAGTCGCTCGCCCCAAAGTCGCCCTGGTGGATTAGCCACGCGCGCTGGATCGGGCCGGCGATCTTTCTCGTCGCCTTCCTGTTTCGTTTGGTGGGAATCGGCTGGGGATTACCCTCTCCCGACCGCGCCTTCAGTTACCATCCGGACGAGACGATCAACTGGATCTATAGCAACCAGATCGACCTCGCCAAAGGGGATCTCGACCCGAATTTCTACAATTACGGGACCCTTTACCTCACCCTCTTGAGCGTCTCGACCAAGGTTACCGATGCCTATAGCCCGGCGGTGGAGAGCGACAATCCAATGGCCGGATTCCTGCGGATCGGGAGCTATCTGATGGCAGGAAGGTGGATCTCCGCCTTTGCCGGAGCACTTTTGGTGGCGCTGGTTTGGGTGGCGGGGCGGCGGTTCCTGGGGGTGCCTGCCTGTGCAGCGGCGACGCTTTCGGCCTTCTTCGCCCCTGGGTTGCTCATGCACTCGCGTTTCGCGACGGTAGACGTTCTCGCCACGGCTCTGGTCTTTGGCGCGCTGACGTACTTGGTCTTTGTCGCCACGGCCACCGAAGAGGAGCAACCTTTGGTCCTCCGATGGCTCATTTTGGCTGGAGTCCTGATCGGACTCAGCGCTGGAACCAAGTACTCGGGATTTCTGGCTTTGCCCTCACTCTTCTGGGTCGCCTGGCAATTCTTGCCGGCACAAAAGCGGGGCCAGGGATTGGCTCTTTGTGGAGCGGTGCCGGTGGTGGCATTTCTGCTGAGTACGCCCGGCGTGTTGCACAACTTCGAGGCCTTCAAGCGAGACTTCAGCTATGAGCTCGCCCACACGGCAACTGGCCATGGGTTGGTCTTTAGCGGCACCCCCAGCGGTTTCATCGTTCACTTTGGAAACCTGATCTCGGCGTATGGGGCCATCCTGACTCTGCTGACCCCACTCTGCCTGTTTTTGCTTTGGCGGAAGGACCTCAAGGTGGGGATTCCTCTGGTCGTCTACTTCGTGCTGATGTACGTGGCGATCGGCCGCGCCGAAGTCAAGTTCGTCCGGTACGTCTTCCCGTTGATCCCGGTCTTGGCCCTCGGGATAGGGGCGATGTACGAAGCTTTTTCCAGCCAAAAGCCAAGCCTTCGCAGCGTCGGCCACGTGTTGATCTTCCTCGGTATCGGGGGCTTTGGCGGCGGGGGAGCGGCGGATTCGGTCAGTTGGACGACTATGATGACTCGTCCAGACCCCAGGGACCGAGTGGCCGAAATCTTGAAGGATGCAGAGAGCATTGGGGTTGTGAGCGATCCCTGGTTCTACACCCCGCCGTTCTATCCACAGGTCGGAGCCCCTCGGTCGGTACCGGCGGACCAGAGGAACCAGTGGATGTTGGCCGAAACGCGGCCCAGGGTGATCCGCGCGACGGATGCGGCGGGGACCCCGGTGGATTTTGGGACGGTCTTCGGGGAGGAACTTCCGCAGTACATCGTCTATTCCAGCTTTGAGAGTGAAGATCGGGAGCGAATTATCGAAGCCCCGCGAAGCCGGTTGACCGACGGAGAATTCGCCCAGGGTGCAAACTACGCTGCCTTCAAAAAGTGGCTCTTAGAGCGGTATCAGCTCGACCATCTCACGGGCGCAACCGGACCCGGTCCCCACGACCTTATGTACATTCAGCCCCGGGTTTGGGTATGGAAGCGCAAGCCGATCTGAACTGGGTCATCGAAGATTTTCTCGACTCGCTTCACCACGAGCGGGGGGCCTCGCCTCTGACGATGGAGGCGTATCGGCGGGATCTGACCGACCTGGCGTTGTGGCTTGATGAGCAGTCGGTTGAAACCTGGCAGGCCCTGACGGTGGGCCACTTGATCGAATACCAAGCGAGCTTTGCCGGAAAGTTTGCGCCCCGGAGTCAGCAACGCAAGCGCTCAAGCCTTTCAACCTTTTTGAAGTTCCTGCGCAGTCGGCTTGGTGTCACGCTCGAACTTCCGGACCTGGGCCCCATGAGGACCCCCAAACGCCTGCCCAAAGCGCTTGACCTCAAGACCTTGGAGGCCCTACTCGCAGCCCCGAAGCTGGAAACTCCCACCGGGCTGAGGGATCGGGCCATGATGGAGCTTCTCTACGGGGCGGGGCTGCGCATCACCGAGGCGGTCACCCTCCCGGCGCGAAATCTCGACCCGAGCGAACCGGCGATTCGGGTGGAGGGAAAGCGGGGCAAGGTCCGGTGGGTCCCCTTGCCGCGGATCACCCACCTTTGGCTCTTGAAGTACCTAGCCGAGGCCCGCCCGCTCCTGGTCCGCCAACCCATCGAGCCGCTCCTCGTCAGCGACCGGGGCCTGGCAATGCGTCGCACGACGGCGGCAACGAGGATTGAGCGCTATGCCACCGAGTGCGGACTCGAAAAGGTAACACCCCACCAATTGCGCCACAGCTATGCCGTTCATCTGGTGCAAGGTGGAGCCGACCTCAGAGCGGTCCAGGAGCTTTTGGGTCACGAGAGCATTGCGACGACCCAAATCTACACCGAGCTTGACCTTGCAGAAATCAAAAAGAGATTTGATGCCGCCAGCCGCCGGGGTCGCTAGCGGATTTTTTGCTCTTCCAGAACAGGGAAGCTCGTCTCGCCCGTCCGCAACATCTCTTCGATGTAGGGTTTGCACATCCCACATCCGGTGGTACATCCGTAGCGGTCGATGATCTCATCGATGGACTGGAGACCTTCTTTTTGGATCTCCAAAAACGACCGGTCGTAGCAAAGGCAACGCTTGACGGGTCGTGGATCCATATAGCGCCTTACGAGTCAGAGGCCCAAAGATCGTCGCCCTGGGCTGGAGTTGTCCGAATTCAGGCAACAAGGCCGGGATGTGCCGGAAGATCGGCGTTGGGGAGGCAAGCAAGAGAAAAGTCACTCTTCTGCCCAGTCGCGAGCCTCCATGCCCCGGCGAGAGCGATCATCGCCGCGTTGTCGGTGCAGAATTCGAACTCGGGAATGAGACAACGGACACCGCGTTTCTGGCATTCGAATTGAAGACGCTCACGCAGAGCCACGTTGGCGGCGACGCCTCCGACGAGGGCGAAATCGCTCCATTCCTCCTGCTCGAATTGGCCTACGACCTTTGAAGTCAGGGAATCGACGATGGCGGCTTGGAGACTCGCTGCGAGGCCGGGTCGGTCGAGTCCCGCCCCTTCGAGTTCGACGGTTCGCAGGACCGCCGTCTTGAGGCCGCTAAAGCTCAGCCGCTGCGGATCATGGAGCATCGGGCGGGGAAGTGCGTACCGACGAGGGTCTCCGGATCGGGCAAGCTCTTGGATCGCCTTTCCGCCGGGGGTACCGAGTCCCAAGAGCCGGGCCGACTTGTCGAAGGCCTCTCCCGCGGCATCGTCGATCGTCTGGGCAAGGATTTCATAGTTGCCCAAGCCCCGGACCGCGACGAGCTCCGTGTGGCCGCCGCTCACGATAAGGGCCAGAAATCGCTCGGGAAGCGGCGCTGGGTTCGCTCGAGAGAGAAAGGGCGAAACGAGATGCCCCTCTAGGTGATGGACGCCGATGAGGGGCTTGCTCAGCGCATAGGCGAGTCCCTTGGCATAGGTCACCCCGACGCTCAGGGCGCCGACCAGCCCGGGACGGTTGGTCACCGCGATTCCGGCCAAATCGTTCAGTCCGAGCCCCGCCTCGTCGAGGGCTGAATCGACCACCGGAAGGATCGCCTCGATGTGCTGCCGAGCAGCGGCCTCAGGCACGACTCCGCCCCATTTCTCGTGGAGGTCTAGCTGGCTCCGGATCGGATTGCTGAGGACCCTTTGGCCCCTCACTACCGCGGCGGAGGTCTCGTCGCAGCTCGTCTCGATCCCCAAGATCAGCTGATCGCCAAAGATCACGGGGCCGACCACCGATCCATGTTGTGGAGCCACATCACCAGGGCGTCCTCACGGTTGTCGGGGTAGTACCCCTTGCGGACGGCGGCGGTGCGAAAGCCGAGCGACTCATAGAGCCGAATCGCCGGTTCGTTCCCGGCGCGAACTTCCAGCGTGGCGCAGATCATGCCGTCGTCCTTGGCGAGTTCCAGAATCTCGACCACCAACCGTCGCCCAAACCCGTGGCGTTGGTGGTCCGGATGAACCGCGACCGTGGTGATGTGGGCCTCGTCCACGATCTTCCATAGGCCGGCATAACCCACCACAGCATCCTGCAGCCGGGCCACCCGAAATATCGCGTCGTGGTGCCCCAGTTCATTGCGAAAGGATCGCTCGGACCAAGGTGCGGCGTTGACGCGAATCTCGATCTCAAGGATCTCGGGCAAATGAGACTCGTGAAGCGGCTCGAACCGCAAGGTGCCACTCAAGAGTTAGCCTCCCAAGTAGGCCTCTTTGACCTTCGGATTGTGGAGCAGCGATTGACCCGTGTCGCTGAGCACGACCGTTCCGGTTTCGAGCACATAGGCCCGGTGGGCGATCTCGAGGGCCCGGTGGGCATTCTGTTCGACCAATAGGACGGTCACGCCTTCTTTGTTCAGGTCCAATACGATGCGGAAGATCTCGGCCACGAGGTTGGGAGCAAGGCCGAGCGATGGTTCATCAAGGAGGAGAAGCTTGGGACGACTCATCAGGGCGCGACCGATGGCGAGCATCTGCTGCTCACCGCCGCTGAGGGTTCCGGCATTCTGCTTGAACCGTTCGCGAAGCCGCGGAAAGCGTTCCATCACCCGCTCCATATCGGCGGCGATTTCGGCATCCTGACGGATGAACGCCCCAAGCTGGAGGTTCTCTTGCACCGACATGTTGGTGAAGATGCGCCGGCCTTCGGGGGAGTGGCTCATGCCCAGATGAACGATCGTGTCGGGGGAGAGACCGTCGATCTTTTGCCCCAAGAACTGGATCTGGCCGGTCCTAGGACGCAGGAGTCCGCTGAGGCTCCGGAGAAGCGTGCTTTTGCCCGCGCCATTGCTACCGATGATGCTGACGATTTCACCCTCGGCGACCTCGATGGAGACCGATTTGAGGGCGTGGATCATCCCGTAGTAGACGTCGATGCCTTGAACGCTAAGCATGTCCCCCTAGTTAACCCGACCGAGGGCGATCGCGCGGAGCTCTTCGGCCACCGGCAGGGCGTCCGACTGCTCATAGTTCGTGAGAATCATGATCGAGAGATCCTCATCGGGCGAATGGAGGTACAGGCTGCTCCCGCCCAGGCCACCGCCGACCCGGCCGAACCACCGGATGCTCTTAGCTTCCTCGGCACTTGCATCGAGCCAGAGCCCGCACTGGAACCCAGCCCCAAACCCTGATTCCTCAAGAAAGGGTTGGGTGGCCTTGGTCCACGTGCCAGGCTTGAGGTGGATCTGGGCGCGGACCCCGCGGTCAAGGGCGAGATAGTCTTCCAGGCTCGCCACCCCATGCCAACCGGCGCTCGCCAGCGAAAAATCGACCCACCCTGTCGCCGGTTGAACCTCTCCTTCAACCACGGTCCATCGGTCGATGTTGGGGGCGGTGGGGGTGATGCGGGCCGAGGGAAGGCTGAACGGCTTGAACACATGGGTCCGCACCGCTAGGTCGAGCCCTTTGTACACATCGAGGAGTTCGGCCACCAAGTAGACGGAATTAGTAGCGCTCTCGGAAACCTCGCGGCCCATCTCGAACCCTGCGGTGTAGGTCGAGATATAGGGGAAGAGCCCCCTCCAGTCCTTAATCTCCTTTCGCTCTTCCTGCCAGTCCTGGTTCGTGAGGAAGGATTCGTAGGGGGTGGTATGGGTCAGCAGATTTTGGACTGATGCGGCGGGCTCGGGGACCCGCTTAGGCTTGGTCTCCCACTTGAGCTTGCCCGAGTCGATCATGCTCAGGATGGCCAGAGAAACGAAGAGGTCCGAGGCCTTGCCGAGAGGGAAGAGCGTTTGGGCCGTGGTGCGTTCTTGGGGACGAGCAAACCCGAAAAAGTCCTTGTAGACGACGTTTCCGCGGTGGACGACAGCGACCGCGACGGCTGTGCTCGGACAATCGCTGTCGAATTGGATCATCCGCCGCAGGTAGGGACTCGCCTCTTGCTGAACCCCTCCGAGCATCACCATCGCGACCAGCATTGCGTGCATGGGGGAAAGCTTACCGGTTCAGTGTTTCGGAAGTGGGATCCACGTGGAGTGTCTTTTCGTGGGTGTAGACCGCCAACCCTGGAGCCGAGCCCTTGGGGCGGCGGACGTACTTCTTGAGCGTGTAGTCGACGCTGACGTAGCTACTGTGCTTGCTGGGGCTCTGCTTGGCCGCGATGAGGGCCGCGATGCGCAGCACTTCTGGCGGAACCCGGTCGGGCTGGTTCATGGTCTGGATCACCACGTGGGCACTCGGGCCACCCCGCACGTGGAGCCACCAATCGTTTGGCTTGGCCACCCGGAGCGTCAGGTAGTCGTTGGCTTCAGCGTTATCTCCGTAAAGGATCTTGTAGTTCTTGGGCCCGAGGAATTCGCGGACCGCCTTGCCCTGATAGGGGCGATCCTCTTTCTTGGCCGGTGGAGCCTGGGTATGGACCCACCGTCTTGTCTCGGCGGTCGCTTCCAGGTCTGCAAGTTCTCGCGGGGTCTCGGCGCGAAGAACCGCCGTCCGGTGATCGAGAATTGCGCGGTAATCCGCTTCAAGGCGCTGCTGCTGGTGGGCGACCCCTTCGGCTCGGTCCTTGGCTCGCTTGGCTTTGTCAAAGTAGCGGTTGGCATTTTCGACCGGCGTGAGATCGGCCTTGAGTGGGATTCGAACCTCCGTTCCGGCATAGTCCCAGGCCAGAAGCTCGGAATCCTGGGGTTTGATCTGGCCCTGGTAGGCAAGGATGAGTTCTCCCATCTCCTGCACCTCCCTCGCTCGTCGGGCTCCATCGGCGGCTTGTTCCAGATCGTTGAGAGCGACCTCCCGGGCAAGGATCGTTCTCTCCAGCCGCTGGAGCAGGGAGGTTCGGCGCTGGTCGATGAGCCTCTGGGTGCGGGCCGCCTCGAAGGCAAAGGCAGCGGCATCCGGGTAGTCCTCGATCCGGCGAGCCTCGGCGAACGGTAAGGAGATCGGATAGACCGCGCTCCCCACCTGGACGGGGTCAAAGCTCTGTCGGGAGAAAGCTCTCTGGATCCGTTCGAGTCCGGGCCGGCCCTCTGTATCCAGGATGGTCTGGATCGTCGGAGACCAACCTTCGTAGTCCCGTGCTTGGGCCGGGTCGGTGCACTCTGTGAGAGGGGGCTTGCGGTCAAAGGGCGGCGGCTGATATTTCTGACCCGCTAAGACGGGCCGCTTTGAGCTTCGGGCTCCCACCCACTTTCCGGCCGCGACCATGCGGTCGGAACCGTCGATGAGGACCCAGTTGGAGTGCTTGCCCATGAGCTCGCCGACGAGGGTCCAGAGTTCTCCCTCGCTCTGAAAGTTGAGCGCAACCATGCGATCGAGACCTACTTGCTCCACTCCGAGAAATCGACCATCTTCGAGTCTCCGCCTGAGCTCCTGGGCAAAGCCAACCGGGTCTTCGGACTTGGGGGGCCGCCGGTGCCCCAAGACCAAACGCGCGAGTTCAGCATCCCAGCTGAGGTGCAGATGGCCGGGCTGTCGCTGGTACAGCTCCATCGCGATGGTCTGGGAATCCACCGCCCAGATCTTTTGCACCTTGGCCCCCCGCCAACCCTGCAACGTGGAGACCACCGCGTGGAGGCAGAGGGAATCGAAAACGCGCTTCATTCTTGGCTGGACTGTACCGCTCGGCGAGGATCCAACTCTGATCGTGCGACTAGAGCCAGGCGGATCGGTCCCTTCACGTGGTCGGGGTCGACTCGGTGGCCTCGCTGAAGGAAGACGAGTTCCTGGGCTTGGGCCATGGCTCGCGCGACCGCGCGTACCTGGGGCATGAGAGGCCGCCAATCCTCGGCCAAGGTGCGGGCGACTTCGCTCGGGCAGATCGTCTTTCCTTGACCTCGCAACCGAAGGAGCCGGAGGATCGTCTCTCGAATGGAGTCTCCCTCGATGATCGAACCGTCGTCCGCGTCCATGCCTCCCAAGATACCGCCGGTGGTGCGTTGGAACCGGCTTTTCTGCCTTGCGATGGGAATCGTCAACCTGGTTTTGGCGGCATTCTTTTGGATGCGGCCCGATGTTTTGTCAGCCACTGGGTTGCCCGCCGGGATTGTCAGTTCTCTCACTTCGACTTTGGTCGGGTTAGGTTTGGTCTTGGGGGTGGCCAACCTGTTCTTGGTCTTTCTGCCGCTGAAGCCGTGGTGTTACGTGGTTCAACTCACCAACCTCTCGATCACGGCTGCGGGCTGCGTCTTCGCCCCGCTTTGCGTCCCGATGATCCTCGCGTTCCGTGATCGAGAGGTCCAGCGGGCCTACGGTCTCCCGGTCTAGCCTCGTATCAAGACCTTCGGAGTGGTCATCTCGTGGAGGGCCCATTCCACGCCTTCGCGTCCGAATCCACTTTGCCTTTGACCGCCATAGGGCATGGAGTCAAACCGAAGGCTCGGTGGCCTGTTGATGAGGAGTCCACTGACGTCCAGTTCTCGGTAGGCCCGCCCGATGGCCTCATCGCTCTGAGTGTAGAGAGATGTGTGGATGCCAAAACTCGAAGCCTGAACCCAGCTGATCGCTCCAGCAAGGTCGTGGTAGGGTGAGACCGTTAGGACGGGGCCGAACACCTCGTCACTGGCTAGCTGAAGCCCGGCCTTCGCCGCCCCAGCAAATTCGGGCAATTCGATCAAGCTCGGGTGGAGCAAGGTGCCCGTGCGCAGCCCCCGAACCATTTCCCGACCCCCGGCTTGAAGGGCGGCTTCAATCCATGTCTCGACCTTGATCGCGGCTTCTTCGCTGATCAATGGACCGCAGAGAACCTTTTCCTCTCGCGGATCGCCGGTGGGGAAGTTGTGGACCTGTTCGATAAGAGCCTCACAGAATTCGGAGTAAATGGAACGGTGAACCAGAGCATGCTGGGCCGAGATGCAGATCTGGCCCGCATAACCAAAGGCACTCGTGGCAAGGTCTCGGGCCGCGGCCGCCAGATCGGCATCGGGTTCGATGATGCCAAAAGCGTTGCCACCTAGTTCGAGCGTCACCGGGATTTTGGATCGCTCGGCCTTGATGTTCCAGCCCACCGCTGGGGAGCCGGTGAAGCTGATCTTTTTGACACGGGGATCGCGAACCGCCTTCGCGGAGATCGGGGTCGGGACGTGAACCGCATTGAGCACCCCGGGAGGGCACCCACATTCGTGAAAGATTCGGGCCAATTGAAGGGTGCAAAGCGGGGAAAGGCTGGACCCCTTGAGGACCACCGTGTTGCCCGCCACCAATGCCGGGCCGAGCTTGTGAGCGGCGAGGTTGAAGGGCCAGTTGTAAGGAGTGATAGCGAGGACAACCCCCAGGGGGAACCTCTGAACGGAGACTTGGGTGCCTGCGCCTCGGGGGTCGTACGAGACATCGAGATCGGCGGGGTCAAGATTCAGCTGACTACTGAGTTCGAGCGTCAGCGCGAGGCGATCGACTTCGGCCCGGGCCATGGTGATCGGTTTTCCGACCTCGTCACACAATAGGCCGGCGAACTCGTCTTTCCGCTCTCGAACGGCAGCCGCGACGCGGCTCAAGAGATCCTGCCGCACCGAGTGGGGGGCGTCGCGCCACGCTGGGAAGGCCTCACTCGCGGCGTGGAGAGCGGAGTCCATCTCGGACCACCCGCCCTCGGCCGCGGTGCCGACCAAGTGGCCATCCCACGGGGCTCGGATCAGGTCTTTTCCGATGCTTCCGTCGCAGGGTCCGCCGAGCAGACAACCATTGACGAGCATTTCTTGATGGATCATGGAGTTATTAGACCCGGTTGCGGGTTATGATAAGCGGTATGGAACGCAAGGTGATCTGTGCTCTGGACACTCAGGACTTGGACGAGGCGATTGGAGCGGTTCGGCGGCTCAAGGACCACGTTGGAGCCTTCAAGATCGGCCATGGTTTGACCCTTGCGAATGGGCTCTCGGTGATTGCTCAACTGCGTGATGCGGGGGCCCGCCGGGTCTTTCTCGACCTGAAGTTCCACGACATCCCGAACTCGGTGGCCATTGCGGTCCGAGAGGCGGCCAAGTATGGGGTCTGGATGATGACCCTCCACATCTCGGGTGGGCCCGCGATGGTCTCCGCCGCCTCAGCGGAGGCGGATCTTTATCCGGCCGACGAGCGCCCGCTCTTGGTTGGGGTTGCCGTCCTGACCTCGCTGGACCAGCACGTCTTGACCGACCACCTCGGTGTCCAGCGCGAACTCACCGATCACATGGCCTATCTGGCCAAGCTCGGGCTGGAATGCGGCCTGGATGGGGTTGTGAGTTCTCCACAGGAGATCAAGCATCTTCGGTCCGTGGTTGGAAACAAGGGAATTTTGGTCTGTCCGGGGATTCGCCCTGAGGGGACGGAGCATCACGACCAAGTCCGAGTGGGAACCGCCCGGCAAGCCCTGGCCGACGGGGCAGACTATCTGGTCATGGGGCGAACCCTGATGGCGGCCGAGGATCCGGCAGCGGCGCTGATGCGGTTTGGATTGCAAGGAACTCCGGCTTAGTCCCCTCCAAAAAATTCAGGACGGTGGAAAACTCGCTCTCGACGCGGGTATCCTTTCGAATTGCGCCCAAAGGCGCTCCGTCTTGGATTCGTCCCGGACGACGGCTATTGTTAACTTGCGCTCAAAATATTGACCGATGCGGGCGTTAACAACTATCCGGAGAAAGCACACACCATGGCAAGAAGTATCAAAAAAGGCTTCTTCGTCGATGATCACCTGATGAAGAAGATCCTCGCGATGAATGAAGCCGGAGAAAAGAAGCAGATCAAAACGTGGTCCCGGCGATCGACGATTACCCCGGAGTTTATCGGCCACACGGTCGCCGTCCACAACGGCAAGCAACACATTCCCGTCTTCGTGACCGAAAACATGATCGGCCACAAGCTGGGAGAGTTTGCCCACACCCGCACCTATAAGGGCCACCAAGGCGGCATCCCCGACCGAGGAGTGAAGGTTCGATAATGGAAGTCCGAGCCGTCGCCAAGTTCGTTCGCGTTCAACCGCGAAAAGTTCGACTCGTCGCCCGAGAGATTCACGGGGCTCCCGCAGTCATGAGCGCGCACAAGTTGCAGTACCACCCGAGCAAGGGTGCGTTCCTGCTGCGCAAAGTGCTCGTCAGCGCGATCGCCAACGCCGTTGAAAATCACCGCATCCAGCCGGAGAACCTGAAGATCGCTACGATCATGGTGGACGAAGGTCCCCACCTCAAGCGGATCACCCAGCGTTCCATGGGTCGGGCCAACCGAATTCTCAAGAAGACCTCTCACATCACCGTCGTGCTGGAGGATTACGAGCCGGAAGGCGCCGTGAAGCCGCATGGCACCAAGGCCAAGCCGCGACCGAAGTTTGAAGTCAGCAAGAAGTCGGTGAAGGAAGCGACCGCCGCCGTGAAGGAAGCGGAAGAGCAAGCCGAAGCCCCAACCGAAGAAGTGGTGGAAGCCACCGAGCCGGTGGAAGCCGTCACGGCGACCGAAACCGCCGAAGTTGCGACCGAAGCACCCGCCGAGGAAGCCAAAGCCGAAGAAGGAGAAGCGAAGTAATGGGTCAGAAGATTCACCCCGTTGGTTTCCGGATCGGCGTGATCCGAGGCCACGATAGCCACTGGTTCTTTGACAAGAAGGGTTATGCGGCCGCCGTCGCATCCGACGCCAAGATCCGGCGCGCGATTCGCCACCGAGTCGGGACCGGCAACATCAGCCGAGTCGAAATCGAGCGAGCCGCAAACCGAGTCAAGGTCAACATCTTTACGAGTCGCCCGGGCGCCATTATTGGCCGAGGCGGAAAAGGGATCGACGAACTGACCGACCAACTGAACCGGATGGTCCGCAAGGAAGATCCGACCAACGTGGTCCAGGTCAACGTCAGCGAAGTTCGCCAGCCCGAACTCGACGCCCAGCTCGTCGCCGAGAACGTGGCCAGCCAGCTCGAAAAGCGGATCAGTCACCGCCGCGCCATGCGGCAATCCATGACCCGATGCGTCCGCCTGAATGGACGAGGCATCAAGATCATGGTCTCGGGCCGACTAAACGGAGCCGAAATCGCGCGGACGGAAATGGACCGCGTGGGCAAGGTTCCGCTGCACACCCTTCGAGCCGACATCGACTATGGAACCGCCACTGCCTACACGATCTATGGATCGGTCGGCGTGAAGGTCTGGATCTACAAGGGCGAGATTCTCCCCGACAAGCAGCGTGCCGCCCTGCGAGCCGCTGACGAAGAGCGCGAAGAGCGTCGCCAGCGACGACCCCGTCGGGAAAATCCCGCCCCGGGTCAAGCCGAGAGCCTCGCCGCGCCCCAACCGCAAGCCACCAAGGAGGGTGAAAACAATGCTCCTGCCTAAGCGCGTAAAGTATCGAAAGCAACACCGAGGACGCATGCGCGGACTCGCCGTGCGCGGCAATTACATCGACTTTGGCGACTACGCGATCATGGCCCTAGAACCGGGCTGGATCACGAGCCGACAAATCGAAGCCGCTCGTATCGCCATGACCCGCCACATCAAGCGGGGCGGGAAAGTCTGGATCCGAATCTTCCCCGACAAGCCTTACACCAAGAAGCCGCTTGAGCAGCGAATGGGTAAAGGGAAGGCTCCGGTCGAAGGCTGGGTCGCCGTCATCAAGCCGGGACGCATCCTGTTCGAAATGGACGGAGTGGCCGAGCCGATCGCAAAGGAAGCTATGCGCTTGGCCATCATGAAGCTCCCGATTGATGCGAAGTTTGTCACCAAGAAGGACTTCGAAAATGGTCCTCCGATGGAGCCCGGTAAGGAGCACACCGTCGCGAAGGCCAAGAAGAAGTATGCCAAGGGCGAAGAGTCGGCAGCCGCCGAGCCCGAATCCCTGACCCAAGCTCCGGCAGCGGTGACCGCCGAGGCCGTGAGTGAGGAGAGTGCCGAGTAATGAAAGATCTGAAAGCCTCCGAATTGCGTGAGAAGACCGTGCCCGAACTTGAGGAAATGCTCAATAAGGAGCGCGCGGACCTCTACAAGGCACGCCGGGACCTCGTCCTCCGACAAATGACGGACACCGCCAGCCTGAAGATCCGGCGACACAACATCGCCCGGATCCTGACCCTCATCAACGAGAAGAAGCGAGGAACCGCCTAATGAGCGAAGTGAGATCAACACGTCGAAAGGTTCGCCAAGGCTTGGTGACCAGCAACAAAATGGAAAAGACCGTCGTCGTCAAGGTCGAGCGACGCGTTCAGCACCCGCTGTACGGCAAAACGGTTTTGAAGTCGCAAAAGTTCAAGGCGCATGACCTGCTCGGATGCGACATCGGAGATACCGTCGAGATCATGGAGACCCGACCGATCAGCAAAGACAAATGCTGGCGGGTCACCCGGATCATCGAGAAGGTGAAGTAAGCCGACGGACTCCCAACCGAAGGACCGGATGGGAGTCCTTCACCTCTTGAGACAGACCCAAATAGGAAGGAAGAAATGGTACAGCAATTTACAAGACTGAAGGTCGCGGACAACTCGGGCGCACGAGAAATCATGTGCATCCGCGTCCTGAAGGGATCGATGCCGCGCTATGGCGGCGTGGGTGACCTGATCGTTGGCGCGGTCAAGTCGGCCAGCCCCAACATGCCGGTAAAGAAAGGTGACGTCGTTAAGGCCGTCATCGTCCGAACAAAGAAGCCGATCCGCCGCGCGGATGGATCGACTCTGCGGTTTGACGACAACGCCTGCGTCGTCATCAATCCCAACAACATGGAACCGCGAGGAACCCGGATCTTTGGACCGGTCGCTCGCGAGCTCCGAGATTCGAACTTCATGAAGATCGTTTCGCTGGCCCCGGAGGTGCTCTGAGAAGATGCCAACCAAAGCTGAACTGAAAGTTGCGAATAAGCCGATCAAGTTGAAGATCCGAACCGGAGACAAGGTTGAGATCATCGCCGGGAAGGACAAAGGCCAGCGAGGCTACATCGCGGCCGTCAGCCCGCGCGAGAACAAGTGCATCGTACTTCAGGAAAACCCAGAAAATCCGGAGCAACCGATCCCGCTTAACGCCGTGATCAAGCACTTTAAGGCCAAGAACCAAGGTCAACGCTCGGCTCGAATCAAGCTTCCGGCCGCGATCCACGTCAGCAACGTCATGGTGCTGGATCCCAAAACCGGAGAGCCCACCCGAATCGGACGGCGCAAGGAAGGCGACAAGTTGGTCCGCTACGCCAAGAAGAGCGGAGCGACCCTCGTCGACGCGGCCCCCAAAAAGGACTAACGAACAATGGCACGCAAAGAGAAAAACGCAGAAGCCACCGGGCCGGTGACCTTGCCGAAGCCGCGACTCAAAAAGATCTATCGCGAGCAGGTCGTCAGCAAGCTCATGGAGGAGTTTAAGTACACCTCGATGATGCAGGTGCCGAAGCTGGAAAAGATCGTCATCAACATGGGCGTGAGCGGCGCCGACAAGGAGCCGAAGCTCCTGGAAAACGCCGTGCGCGACATGCAGCTGATCGCCGGACAAAAGCCCGTCATCACCAAGGCCCGCAAGGCTATCTCGAACTTCAAACTTCGGGAAGGGATGTCGGTTGGCGCGAAGGTCACCCTCCGCGGAGACCGGATGTACCACTTCCTGGATAAGCTTGCCTCGGTGGTTCTTCCGCGGATCCGAGACTTCCAAGGTCTGCCAGCCAACAGCTTTGATGGCCGAGGCAACTACGCCCTTGGTCTGAAAGAGCAGCTGGTCTTCCCCGAAATCCCGTACGACACGTTCGACCGGATTCGAGGGATGGACATCGTGATCGCGACCTCGGCCAAGAGCGACGAAGAAGCCCGCCGGCTTCTGAAGCTCCTCGGCATGCCGGTCCGCGAGAAGTAATTCCTCAGCTTAGACCGATTCGCCAGGGTCTTGAGTGGACTTTCCGCTCAAGACCCCTTTTCTTGATCTATTAGGTTCTGTAAAGTCTTGCGCAGCGACTCAAGTTGGGCCTTGTTATGGTTAAGTTCGTTGTGGTCCCAAAGGGGCGAAAGCTGGGTCATACAACTATTGAAGAGTTCGCTTCCAAGCTCGCGGAGGGGACCCGGACGACCTAGCCGCGACCTGCAAGACTCAGGCTCCGACCGGCAGCCCAGTACCCAAACTCTCGACTTCAAACTTTGGGGAATCAATTCGTCAAAGTGCTGCTGAATCTTCGGGACGTCGGCGTCATGGTCGATGACTAGAACGAGATGCCAACGTTCATATCTTTCGAGTCGCGGCAGATAGTCGTGAATCGTAGCGGTCCAAACTTCATCTCTCCCGCCAGGGACGGGCTCAATTCTAATCTTGTTTTGGATTGTGTTTGGTTGAGAATCTCTTGCCCCGATGACTAAGTCTTTGTTTGCCTGATCTTCGGGAACGACGAGAAGTGCGAATTGGTACTTGTTCATTCGTACACTTCGCCAAGACGCAAGGCTTGGACTAAGTCACGCCCGTAATCCAATTCGGAGACTCGCTTCATGGTTGGTTCAGACAGGTAGTTCTCCCTTTGGAGTACAAGGATCTCGTCGGTAGCGAACGCATTGATGGTTTCGGCGTTGTGGGAGGTCGCGATAAATTGCCCTTTCGTCTGTCGGAGAGCTTGGATAAAGGTTTGGATCGCATCCAGCGAGAGGTAATGGTCAGGTTCATCCCAAAAGATAGTAAAGGGACCGTCGACGTCCTGGGCTGCAATGAGAGTCGCAGCAAGGAAGTACATCTTTTCACCATCTGAAAGCTCCTTTAGTGGAATAGTTAGTTTTTGGTCACGTCCAAAAATGACTCGGACTAGCTTTCTCCCGCCCGGAAAAGACACGGAATCAGTTTCAACGACCCCAGGAATAAACGCTCGGAGCTTGTTGATGAATATTTCGTATGCTCTGGGTTTGGTTGCGATGAGGGATTGATAAAACGAAGCGAGATGTTCGCCATGCACTCCTAAACTCTGAACACCATCCTCCGCGAACTCTCCAATTTGTTGAGGGGCTGGACTGATCACAATCACCCGTTTAAGCCATGAGCGGAGCTGGTTGAATACCTCAATTTCCGGCGAATCTGGCGCGAGTGCCAAGACGGGAACTTCAGCCGATGCAATGTTGTTCCACCCCACTCCAGGCTTCCAATAAGTTATCTCTCTACCCGCTCTATGAAAGAATTCGAGTGAGTCTACGAAGAGCTGCTCAAACAAGATCTCTAGCCTCCCGGCAGCGGATGAGGGCTGAAGGCTCAGAAAATAGTCCACCCTTTGTCCACCCAGGTCTGCTCCGACCATGAAAATCGTTCCGTTAGGATCGATTGGAGTGACTAAGGAGTTTGCCAGGTGAGTCGCGGTTTGAGGTTCTCTGGCGGCCAAACTTAGGAGGTTCAGGCCCTGGGCCAGAGTTGATTTGCCGCTCCCATTTTTCCCGATGATCAGCGTGTTCCGCGATTCGGGGACTTCGAGCGCGAAGCGCTCAAAGCATCGGTAGCGAATCAATCCCAATTCACGTAGCATTGCGAAGAAGCCTACCCCTTGCCTCTGTTCTCGGTATGCCGGGGGCAGGTGACGAGGTGGTCGTCGACCATGCCGACGGCTTGCATAAAGGCGTAGCAGATGGTCGGACCGACGNNCTCATCGCCTCGGCTTCGGGGGTTTGGGCTGGGATCTCGCTTTGGATCGACAAGTGGTTGATGCGAGGTGCGCCTCCGACAAAGGACCAGAGATACTCGGCGAACGCCTCCGGTCCAAACCGCTGAATAATCTGGGCGAGTTCGATAGAGGCCAGGATTTTGGCTCTGTTCCGGATCAAGCCTGGGTCGGCAAGCATCTGGTCAACGTCCGCTGCGCCATAGGCGCAAACTCGGTCGATGTCCCAGTCGGCATAGTGGCGGCTGTAGTTCTCGCGCTTGATCAAGACCGTTCGCCAGCTCAGTCCCGCTTGGGCGGCCTCGAGAACGAGGAATTCGAAGAGCACCCGGGGATCGTAGGCCGGGATCCCCCACTCCGTATCGTGGTAACTGAGTTCGGGTTCAGTACTGGCCCAGGGGCATCGGTCCATCGTGGGATTGTAACGTATCGGTATGGCCGAGCAAGTACACTCATCCGAACACGAGACACAGAATGGCAAAGAAAGGGAAGGGGCAAAAGGAAGAGAAAGCTGGACCTGCCGCGGTCAACAACCGTCGCGCGCGGTATGACTATGAGATCATGGACTCCAGCGAGGCAGGGATCGCCTTAGTAGGGAGTGAGGTCAAGAGCATCTACGCCGGAAAGGTGAACCTTGCCGACGCCTTTTGCCGCATTCTGAACCGGGAATTGTGGCTCATGAATTGCGACGTGGAGACCTATTCTCACTCCAGCGCCTATTCCCCCGACCGGCGGCGGGATCGCAAGCTCTTGATGCACCGCAAAGAGATCGACTTGCTAGAGCGCCGCTCGCTGGAAAAGGGTCTATCGATCATCCCGCTCCGAATGTATTTCAAGAATGGTCGAGTCAAAGTGGAAGTCGGGCTTGGCCGAGGTCGGCGGGAATACGACAAGCGCGAGGCGATCGAGAAAAAGGAAACCCGCCGCGAGCTTGAGCGGGCTCGGTCTGAACGATTCTGAAGGCCAGACACGTGCAGAAGACGCCGAGAGCGAGAACCCCAAATCCAGTCCCATAATTTCCGATATGCTCCGCATCGATCGCCAAGACGAGGTTACGAACCTGACGCTGACTCGGCCCGAAGTTCGGAACGCGTTCAACGATGAACTCATCGCCGCGCTCGACGACGCCTTTGCCTCCTTGGACCCCGAGACCCGGGTGGTGACGTTGAGGGGCGAAGGGAAGGTCTTTTGCGCCGGGGGCGACCTCGAATGGATGCGAAAAGCGGCCAGCTATACCGAGGAGCAAAACGTCGCAGATGCGCTCAAGCTGGCAGACCTGTTTGCGAAGATCCAGTCTTGTCCCGCCCTCACCATCTGTGTGGTGCAGGGGGCGGCCTTCGGGGGCGGGCTTGGCCTGGTGGCCGCCTGCGACGTCGCGGTCGCCGTTCAAGGCACCAAGTTCTGCTTCAGTGAGGTGCGGCTGGGCCTGATCCCGGCCACCATCAGCAGCGTGGTCATCCCCAAGATCGGCCCCGGGCATTCCCGCGCGCTCTTCGCCACGGCCGAGGTCTTTCTCGCCGACCGGGCCGAAAGGATGGGCCTGGTTCACCAGGTCACAGCGACCGAGGAGGAGGCCCTGGCCGCAGCCGAGAAGATGGCGTTCAGTGCGCTGGAGAACGGACCCCAAGCCGTCACCGAAGCCAAGCGCTTGGTTTTGGACTATCCTCTGTCGCAGGAAGAGACCGCTCGCCGACTGGCCCGGGCCCGGGCCGGCGAGGAGGGTCGAGAAGGAGTGACCGCGTTCCTGGAAAAGAGGGTCGCAAGTTACAATTTAGGAGGTAAGTCGTGAAGCCGATTCAAAAGCTCTTGATCGCCAACCGGGGAGAGATTGCCATCCGCGTGATGCGGACCGCGCGAGAGATGGGCATTACGACGGTGGCCTTGGCCAGTGATCCTGATCTCCAGGGCCGCCACGCAAAAGCGGCGGATGAAGTGATCCATCTTCCGGGAGCCAGCGCCCAGCAGACCTACCTTCAATCAGAAAAGATCCTGGCTGCGGCCCGGGAGACCGGAGCCGACGCGCTCCACCCAGGGTACGGCTTCCTCAGCGAGCGAGCCGAATTTGCCGAAGCCGTTGAGCAACGTGGTCTCCGGTTCATCGGCCCCCCCGGCTCGGCCATGCGGGCTTTGGGAGACAAGATCAGCGCGAAGAAGCTGGCCGAGGAGGCCGGGGTTCCCCTCACTCCCGGTTACTTCGAACCGGGAGCCAGTGACGCTGACCTAGCCGCCGCAGCCGAGAAGATCGGTTATCCGGTGATGCTGAAGGCCAGCGCGGGGGGAGGCGGCCGGGGAATGAGGGTCGTCGAGAATGCGGCGGACTTTGCCGGACACATCAAGACGGCTCGAAGTGAGGCCCTGCAGGGATTTGGCGATGACAGCATGATGGTCGAAAAGCTGGTCCGCAATCCTCGCCACGTGGAGGTCCAGATCGTCGCCGACCAGCACGGTACGGTGGCTGCCCTCTATGAGCGAGAGTGCAGCATCCAGAGGCGGCATCAGAAGATCATCGAAGAGGCACCCTCGCCGATCATGACCCCCGAGCTTTGGGAGCGGATGCGGGTTGCGAGCATCGACCTAGCCCTTCGAGCGGGGTATGTCGGGGCTGGAACCGTCGAATTCATGGTCGATTCGAACGGGCAAGAGTTCTACTTCTTGGAGGTGAATGCTCGGCTCCAGGTGGAGCACCCGGTCACCGAGGCTATCACCGGCCTGGACCTGGTGCGGTTGCAGCTCGAAGTCGCGATGGGGGCCAGGCTCGAAGACCTCATCCCGGCCGGGATCTTGGCTGGGCGGCGGGACGCTATCCAGGGCCATGCGATTGAGGTGCGGGTCGTGAGTGAGGATCCTAGCCAGGGCTTCTTGCCCAGCGTGGGCCCGATTTTGGCATGGTCCGAGCCGGTCGGCCCAGGAGTCCGCGTCGATACCGGTTACGGCCAAGGTAGCGAGGTAACGCCCTTCTACGATAGCCTACTGGCGAAGCTGATTGTCCACGCCAACGATCGGACGACGGCGACCCAGCGGCTGGATGCGGCGCTACAGGATTTCCACGTCCTTGGAGTCAAGACCAACCTCGGAGCGGTGATGAATATTGTCCGCGACCCCGACTTCGCGTCGGCGAGCTTTGACACCGGTTTCCTCGGACGCCGGCCCGAGTTGCTTGAGATCCGGACGCAGCTTCCGAGCCACCTGGGATCCCTGATGGCCTTCCTCACTCAGAGACCCAAGCCCAAGTCAACAGGAGGCCTGCCCGAGCTTCGGCCGGCCTGGAATGCGGGGGACGGGTTCCGGAACCTGCGCTAGAAATCGACGCCGCTCGCGACAAGCAGGGCTTCGATCTGGATGTTGGCGCTGCGCAGTCGCTCGCTGAGGGTTCGAGAGATGTTCCACAGGATCCGTGCTCCGATCGGGCACTCGTCCTTCATCATCTGGCGCATGCTCTCGCTCCAAAAGCGGAGAAGTTCGCACTCGACATCGGCCACTACCGTTGCCGAACGGGGCCGTTCGTCGAGCAGAGCGAGTTCCCCGACGACGCCACCGGGATTGACCTTATTGACGACGTCGTTGTTGCTCGCAAGGACGCTTAGGCGCCCGGTGAGGAGAACGAAGAGGTCATCCCCCTTGTCGTGCTGCTTGAAAAGGAAATCCCCTTTGGATAGAGTGATCGGTGTCGCGATGGAAAGCAGGCGATCCACCTGTTCGTCAGAAAGCCCTTGGGCAAGATAGGTTTCAGAAAGCTTGGCGTGCATCGCAATATCCACTGGAACACCCCTCAATACGTGGGTGACCGGAGGAAAGGTTACGACATTTTCCGCCGCGCGTGCTTGGGACTTAGCGGGTAGCGGCTTGAATGGAAACCGAGCCGACAAGGGAAGATTGGATCGCCNNTATTCGGCGAAGCTCACACCGCGCTTCATGGCAATGCTGCTCACGACGACGTAGATTCGTCCGTCGGTCTCGGCGACAATCGCCCGAGTTTGAAGACAGCCCTGCCCTGATCGTCCCTCTTGGGCGCGCTGGGTTCCAGCAACCTGGGCCGCATCCCACTGGAGGGGTTCGAGGTCTTCGGCGTCGTCTCCGCTACTCTCAATGACACTGGAGATGATGTCCGGGCACTGTTCTCGCAGGCTAGCAGTGGCCTGAGAGAGGTTGGCCTCGCGATCAGAGGCTTCAATGGCGATGATGCCGGAGTAGATCTGAGTGCTGCCCTCGGTCGTTTTCCAAAAGATGGCTTCCCACTTGGCGGTCTCGCTGCTTCCGCGACTAACGCGCTCCCAAGTGGTGGATCCGGGGACATCCGCGGTGATCCCGCCGAAGGAGACTTTGCGGCTTGTTGGAGTTCCGACTCCCGCTTCTTCAAAGGTGTACGGCAGGTCCATGGGGACGGCCATCGCCGCCATCATCAGCCCTAGCAGACTCAGAATCGAGAAGAATCGCATCGCCATAACCACCTGACGTATCATCATATCGCAATTTTCACAAGATCGTATGGATCAGCCCTTAAAAAGGGACTTTAGGATGAAAAATCCGTTCGCCGGGCGCTCGGCCAGACGGCGAGTGAAGTACGGGTACCACATGTCTCCATAGGGAAGATAGATCCGGACGTTGTATCCCTCCGCGCGGAGGCTCTTTTGAAGATCTCGGCGGATACCGAAGAGCATCTGGAATTCGAACCGGTCCTTGCCGATGTTCTTTTGGGCCGCGAACTCCTTGATGGCATCGATGATCTTGGCGTCGTGG
>DDSL01000143.1 GCA_002343825.1 Chthonomonas sp. UBA2391 | reverse complement strand
GCTTTCACCGCCCGTTCGGGTGATAATGGTTCCCGAGTGGGAGAGTCCCCAGACTCCGCCTTCCGCGTTGGGTATGAGCCGTTCTCCGCCCTCCTCGGTCCAGATAAACCCCCCACCGAAACCATCTCCAACTACCGTGGACTGGTTATTGATGAAACTAGGAACAAACGACCCGATGTACTTCAGGGTGTTGCCTCGGCGGAGAAACGCGGCATTCGAGGTGCCGGAACTCGGTTCGTCTGGCGACGTAACGAAGGTGAATTCGTTCTTACTGTTTCCGGCCATATAGTGGTTGTTGGTGCTGAGAAAAGTGTCAATCCGTTCGCCGGTGGTCGGGTTATAGAGAAACGCGACGGATCCCAAGAACCCGTCCCCGGTGCGGAAGGTGCTGTATCCTGTGATCCACCCAGTCTCGCTCCCACCGAGGATGTAAGCCTCCTCAGTGTTCGCCGCTGGGACGACGTACTCCAATTTCCCGTTGTGGAGGTAGCCGTTATGTCTGGCAAAGTTCTCGTTGGATCTTTGTAGTAGCCTAAAACTGATTATGTTGGGTCCTATGTGGGTCACGGTCGACTGTCTCAAACCGTGGGTTTCATTGACCCGAATGGTTTGCGAAGGGCCGACGATAAAGGTCTCGGCCACGACACCGTCGTAGGTTGCGGCTGCGTAAGTCCCATTGCTGGCAGCCTGGACACCCGTATTCTTACCGAGTGAGGGAAATTCCTGGAACTTGTACCCCCACGACGCTTGTGCGAAAGATATCGCGAAAAAAGCAAAAAGACAGCAGGAACCTCTCATTTGAACCTCGAAATGTCTGACTAGCGAGAACTGACCGGCACTTTTGCGGGCCTGGTCCTCGCTTAGGACAACCTTAGGATACGACAATTCTTTCCAAAAGCCGCTAGCATTTATGCTTTGGCTCTCGCCGTCACTTCGGCGGGATTTGCTCAGCAAGGGTTCCGCCTATCGTGCGGCGTTCGGACCAAGCCATGCATGGTACACCCGCATCCTTGAGCCTTTAGCGACGGCTTCGACCCGACCCGGTCTCTCGACCTCTTGGACAGTTGACGAGTGCGTCGCTTGGTTCAATGCGATGCAGGCGAACTGCTCAGCGGCGGAGTGGCAACGTGATACCCATTTCGATGCTGCAGCGCTACCAGGGGAAGCAGAAAAGCGGACCTGGAACATGGGCGCGGTCACGTTCCCGGCAAGCACCAGCCCGGCCTACCCACAGTCGGTGCTGACTCAGACTGGTACGAAGTCTAATGGCCTACCCATCTACACCTGGGCGAATGTCAAGGTGGCGAAAAACAACTAGGCTGGATAAGATCGGCCTTGTCTACCGAGGGTAGCTGGGGACAGGCCCTGGTCCGCTCCAGCATCNNCGGGGGACGACTCGGCTCGGGGGAGAGTGATCAATCCCCGATGACTAGGCGGCTTTGCGCTTGGTGGACTTGCGGCCTGGAGTGGTGACCGCGCCGACGGCTTGGATCTGTTCCAGCATCGTGGTGGCATCGGGGGCCGTCTCGCCCAAGACGCTCAGCTTGGTGATCGCCTGGACCTGGCCGCTGGGGGCGCGTCGGTGCTGAAGCCACTCGTCGAACCGGGCCGTGATCCGCTGGAGAGCGATCTCGCCGCTGAGCCCGGTGAAGGGCAGAAGGATCCCAAAGCCGTGGGTCCCATAGCGGCAGACGATATCCAATCGGCGCGTATTCGTCTTGAGGAAGTCCGCCGTATCGGCGAGAAAATCTCGCACACACACCTCGCCATAGAAGGCGCGGAGGTTTTCGATCCCATCGAAGTCGATGCCGATGATGGCCAGAGGTTGACCGCTGGCGACGGCGCGGTGAGCTTCTTCGTTGACGCGAGCGATGAAGTAGGCCTCGTCATAGACGCCCGTCACCGGATCGAGGACCTGATCATCCAAGGTCTTGGCCTGATCGCGCAGAACGCGGTCGCTGGCTTCTTCTTGGGTCAGGATGCGGCGCAGCTTGGCGAGCGATTGGCGCAAGATGTGCGAGACATAGTTGCACGAGATCCCCAGCTTGCCCGCGATCTCGGTCTGGTTGAGCGAGTCGAAGTGGAAGAGCACGAGGACTTCGCGTTCCAGGTCGCGCAACTGCTGGATGGCGCGCTCCAGAACCACTCGGTCTTCGACCGAAAGTTGCTCCACGCAGAAGTCGGCGCTGTCCAGGTTGTCGACTTCCGAATTCGTCTCGTCGTCGCCCGGCAGGGTGCTATCGAGCGAGGCCACTTTCAGCAGTTCTTGAGTGGCATAGACCTCTTCGACGGCTTGGCGCGTGATCCCCAAGTGGGCCGCGACCTCTTCGTGCGTCGCCGGTCGCCCATGTTGGGAAGTCAGCAGCGAGGCCGCCTTGTTCACCTTGTGCCGCAGTTCTTGCAGCCAGGCTGGTTGGCGGATCGTCTGTGACCGATCCCGCAGGTAGTGCTTGATCTCCCCCGCCACCAGGTGGGTGGCATAGGTGTTAAATCGAACTCCGGCGGCGGGGTCGTACTTGGTCAGCGCATTCAGCAGACCGATGTAACCGACCTGAACCAGGTCTTCTTGTTGTTCGATTCCCGAGAATCTTCGGGCAATTCTTTCGACCATCGGGGCATATTGCAGCAGGATTGCGTCCTTCAGTTCGGCCCGTGGGTTTTCGAGGTATCGCAGCACAAGTTCATCCCCCTCGTGCGACGTCTTTAACATCTCCGACATTGATCACTCCTTTGATTTGTGGTTTTTTGCCCCCGGTCCATCCTGGTCCGGTCACCGCGCGGTGGGATCCCTCCTGGACCACCGCGTGGTGTCTGGCGTTTGCCGAATCCGCCTCGGCGAGGCTGAGTTGTTGTCGGCCGGGTCGTCCGGCCCAAATCGTATGCGCTTACTTCATCTCGTTGACGAGGGTGAAGACCGGAGTCATGACCGAGATGGCGATGAAGCCAACGATCCCTCCGAGGAAGATGATGAGCATCGGCTCGATCATCGAGGTCAGGCCCTTGACGGTCGATTCCACTTCGCTATCATAGAAGTCGCCGACTTTGACCAACATCTCGCTGAGTCGCCCCGACTCTTCGCCGACGTCGATCATGTGGGTCACCATCGAGGGGAAGAGGTTGCTCTGGACCAGCGGCACGCTGAGCTTGTTTCCTTCGCGGATGCTGTTTCGAGTGGCGTCGATGGCATTGCTCAGGACGGCGTTGCTGAGCGTTTCTCCCACGATTTCGAGGCTCCGCATCATCGGGACACCCGAATTGAGCAGCGTCCCAAAGGTTCGGCAGAACCGGGCCACGCTCATCTTGAGCGTGAGGTCGCCCATGATCGGTACCTTCAGCTTGAACCAGTCGAGTTGGTACCGTCCCTTTGGCGTCTTGCCCCAGGCCTTGATGCCAAAGATGATTCCGCCGACCATCAGCAGGATCAGCCACCAGTTTCGATTCATGAAGTCCCCGAACCCGAACATCATTGCGGTGATCGGTGGGAGCTTCACGTCCATCCCGGCAAAGATCTCTTTGAACTTGGGAAGGACGAAGCTAAACAGGGCGAAAAGCATGACCATCGAGAAGATCAAGACCAGCACCGGGTACATCATCGCGCTCTTGATCTTTGCCTTGATCTCGGCTTCGTATTCCAAGAACTGGCTGAGTCGGTCGAGGATCTTGTCGAGGATCCCCCCGATCTCGGCCGCTCGGATCATGTTCACATAAAGCTTGTTGAAGACTTTCGGATACCGGGCCATCGCTTCGTTGAGCGTCATCCCGCCCTTGACGTCGGCGGTCAGCCCTTCCAGGGTTTGCTTCAGGATCGGGTCCTTAGTCTGAGAACAGAGAATGTCCAGACACCGCAAAATGGGAATCCCGGCGTCGATCATCGTGGCAAACTGCCGACTGAAGACGACCAGCGCCTTGGGCTTCATCTTTCCGCCCACGGCTTTCTTGGTCTTCTTGGTGAGTTCGATGCTGACGCAGTGGAGTGCCTGCTCGCGCAAACGGAGGAGAACGACGCCCTCGTTCTCGGCCTCCATCACGGCCTTCACGGTGCGACCCGAGGCATCTAAAGCGGTATAGGCAAAGTGCGGCATAACCTGTTTCCCTTTTCTGGATCCTTCTGGTTCTTGAGCTCTGGTTTCACCGTCCTGGCAATCGCAGGCCCAAGTTCTTCTAAGTTGATGATCGGCTCTTGGCCCGGATGCAAAAGGGGAACCCCTACCGGGATTCCCCATTTTCTAGCCTTCTAGCACCAAAACCTCAAGCAGATTGTGGAGATTTCCCCGCCAATTTACGGAACAAGAGTTATCGGTGCTTGAAATGTTGTCCCGTTGGACAGGACAGAAATGGTGGATTGTGACGCGGACTGGATGCGTCCAATGCGGAGTGAGATCGACCGACTCCGCGTCCCGGCGGGGAAAGTCACCGTACCGGGAAGGCCCAAGAGTTCTCGGTGCTCGCCCTCGATATGGACGGTCAGCCCGCCGCGTGGGGCCGGGCCATCCAGCAGGACGTTCAGCCGGGCATTCACTCCTTGGGCCAACTCGTTGGGGGTGATGCGCGCGCTCCGCAGTCGGCTCGGCTTCAGCAAGACCTGCACGCTTTGGGTCACTTCACCAGTGCGGATGGTCACGGTAGCGGTCGTTTCGGTCAGAACTTCGCGAGCGAAGATCCGGAAAGTCGCCTGGTCTTTGCCGGCCGACACCCGAGCTCGGGCCGGAACCTGGAGCAAGCTCGGGTGGCTATTTGTAATGCTGTAGTTGGCTCCGCTGAGGCCCACTGGTGCCGACGTGCGGATAAAGAAGCGCTGACTTCCCCGAGAGACGAGTTCGACGTTTCCAGGAGATACGGTGAAATTGGTAAACGCCTGGTCGCCAAGGACGGCCTTCTGAGCATCGATTCGACCGCGGATCACCCATGGACCCACCGCTTTGCAACTGTCTTCGATCCTCGCCCGGACCTGGGCTGCCGTCAGATCCGGCTGACGGGACCAGATCAGGCCCGCGAGTCCGGCGGCGAACGGCGAGGCCATGGAGGTGCCGCTACTCCGCCCATATCGGTTACCGTGAAGAGTGCTGAGGATGTTGGCCCCAGGCGCTGCAACTCGGACCCAATCGCCATAGTTGGAAAAGCTTGCTTGGCGATCGGCTTCGTCGGAGGCGGCGACGCTCAGGACTCCCGGAAACGCGGCCGGGAACGTTTTTCGACTGGTTCCACTGTTGCCCGCGGCAGCAACCACAAGGACTCCGCGCTCGGTGGCATACCGAACGGCTTCGCCGAGGGCGGTCGATTGCTCGGGGCCCCCTAGGCTCAAATTGATGATATCGGCACCGTTGTCGGCCGCCCACTGAATGCCCTCGGCGACGGTCGCCGTGTTTCCAGCACCGTCGGCACCAAGGACCCGAACCGGCAGGATCCGACATCCGGGGGCAACTCCCGAGACCCCGACCCCGTTGCCCTGATTGGCTGCGATGATGCCCGTCACGTGGGTTCCGTGTCCGTGTTCGTCATCGGGAAACTGGTCTCCATCAATGAAGTCCCGCCCTTGGGCAAAGATGTTGCCGAAGTCGGGATGGTTGAGCTGAACCCCGGTATCTAGCACCGCGATCACGATGTTCGGGTTGCCGACGGTGGTGTCCCAGGCCAGATCGAAGCGAGCTTGAACGGGACCCCATTGGTCGCCAAAAGAGGGGTCGTTCGGAGTGAGAAAACTGGTGACCGGATAGTTCGGCTCGGCCCATTCGACGTTCGGCAAGGAAGCGTAGAACTCGGCCGCGCTCGCGGGATCGGTCCCGGGTGGGAGGCTCAAGACCCGGCTCTGGGAGGCTTCTAGCTTTTGGACGGTCCATGCTCCGACGGCGGTATTGATCATCGAGTCGGCAAAGGTCAGCCGGTCTCCTCGATATTTAACGATCACCTCTCGGGGTGGATCTTTTGGTTTCTCCCAAAAAGCGTGGCCTGTTCCCCCGAATAGGCCAAGCAAAAGCGCCGCACCAGTTCCCCAAAGCTTCATCTCCGTGGGAATTCCACGGTCGCTGGGTGGCGCGGCGCTAGTAATTGGCCGTGATTAGGCTCAAGCCTCGATTTCTTGCAGGACTTGTTCGAGTTGTGGTTCGTTGCCGACGGCCTCGCGGATCTGCTTGGCCAGATGGCGGGCCTCGTCGCTGCGCCCAAGCCGCTTAGCGGCCAAAGCCAGGTTCAATCCGATCGGAACCGAACCTTGGACCTGGGTCAGGGCATAGCGCATCGCGTTATAGACCTCCTCGTTCTTGTTCTGGGCACCGAGCGCACCGGCAAGTTCCAGGTAGCCGGGCTCGCATCCGGGATACATTTGGATCAATTGGATGGCGGCTTCTTCGGCCTCGACATGGTTTCCGGCTCGGTTTTGGGCTGCGGCCAGGATGAGCCACATCTTCCAGTAGTCGGCCAACCAGTTGCGCATCGGCTTGAGGGCCTGGAGGGCGCCTTCGGGATTGTTGGCCTCAAGTTGAGCTTGTGCATTTTGGACGCTCTCGATTCGCTTGGGCTGCTCAATTTCGGTAAGCCATGCTTGGGTTTGGGCTCGAACGTTCGGCTCGGGCTCGGTGGCGAGGATGTCCTTGAGAACCTTGGGGACTTCGAAATCGCGCCCGGCGGCCTGGAGGGTCTGGGCGTATTCGACCAGAAGCGCAACGTCTTGGGGCGCGATCTCCAGCGAGTCTTCATAGAAGTCCATCGCGCGGTCGAACTCGTTGCGTTGGGCAAGGATCGGGGCATAAACCCGCTTGATCAGGGTCTTGTCTTCCAGCGATTCGAGCGCGGCTTCAAAGGTCTTGATGGCCTCATCTTCATTGCCGGCTTGGGCTTGGGACATAGCCAGATTCGCATGAGCGGCTGCGTTCTGCGGGTTAGCGTCCACCATCGACTTCCAGAGCGCGGGGACCTCGTGGGCGCGGCCGGTTTGGGTCAAGACCTGGGCGAGGAACTGCATGGTCGGCTTGTCTTCGCCTTCCATTTCAACCGCTTTACGGAAGTTTCGCTCGGCGTTCACCGGCATTCCCATCTGCATCTGGACGAGTCCAAGCCGGGTCAGGATTGCGGACTCATCCGGTTGAAGTTGGGCCGCTTTCTCGAAGGAATCGTTGGCTTGCTGGAGTCCTCCCCGGGCCTGTTGCAGTTCACCGAGGGCGAAGTAACCGCGGGCATCTTGGGGCTCCAGTGCGATGAATTCCTTCAGCTTGCCTTCGATCTCGTCCGGATTCCCGATCTGATATTGGGCGCAGAGTCGGGTCAACTGGACCGCGCCAAGATACGGCGACTCCCATCCGTCATCCAGCTTTTGAGCCTCCAGGAATCCGTCCATCGCTTGGGTCGGCGAAAACTCGACCGCAACCCGACCTTGGGTGTGGTTGATGTACTGGACCGCGTCGTAGCTCTCGAAGTAGCGGAGCAGAGCGGCCCCGACGTCGGTCCCAAAGAGGTTTTCGTCTTCCTTCAGCTCGGCCGGAAACTCGCCGCCTGCTTCGGTGGCAAGCGACTCGACCATCTGGCGCAGGGGACCGAAGGCCTCGTTCGAAGCAAACTCGTAGTGGTCGGACCGGTAAGCGTTCTCGTTTCCGTTTTCGAAGAACCGGATGTCGAGCGTGTGCTTGTCGCCATCGGTCACCAAAAGGCCGTCCATGACCTTGGGCGTTTGGGTTTGCTGGAAGAGTTGCTCCAGCATCTGATATTCGTTCAGAGTCTCGCTGGCATTGACATTGGCATAGCGAGGTCCGGCCGGATCTTGGTCCACTTGGACGAGGTAATTGACCAGGTTGACTTCGGCTCCCGGCATTTGGCGCACGATCTCCACCGCAAAGTTGGTGAGCTGTCGGGCCAGGGCTGCGGAGGTGTTGGGGCCTGCATTAAAAGGGAGCACGGCAATCGGCATAACTCTAGGAGTATACCGACGGGCGCGACCTCCCGAACGGGCTAGGCCGCGACTGGAACTGGGGCTGCGCGCACCTTTACTAGGAGAATGCGCCCGCTCAAGTAGAGCCCGTCTTCGGTCCGGCCGGCGAAACTGAAGGCTAGACCCTCTCCGGTTCTCTCGACGCAGTGCATCCCTCTCAGGCCTTTGCTGAAACGAGTCTCCCAAAGTCGGAGCAGATCCTCTTCGGCGATCTCAAGGACCTCTTCGCAGTCGTCGATGGTGGCCATGATCTCGAACATGGGGTGGCCCTTCCAGCCGTCCAGCAACCGGACGCCACGAAGGTAAAGATAGCGACGGAGCGTCGTCTGCCACTTTTCTTTGAATCGCTCGACTTCAAAGGAGTGGACCGGGAAACCGGAGTTCACCCATTGACGACATTGACTTTCGAATTCGACGGATCTCTTGAGAGCGCTCATTCTTGGGGGGATTGGGGCTGAATCTCAACCAGCACCTGCCCCTCCGAAACCTGCATCCCAGCAGAAACGGGGATCTGGGTCACGACGGCGTCGAAGGCAGCAAGGACTGGGAGGTGACTCTTCATCGCTTCCAGCACCAAGAGGCGCTGACCGCGGGTCACCTGTTGGCCCTCTTCCACAAGCACATCGACGACCAAGCCTGGCATCGGTGCCAGACTGCGGCCATCTCCACCCGAACTCCCGCTCTTCTTCTGGCCCGGGGTCACTCTCTCGACTTCTAGGATTTGTCCCTCTAAGCTGATCAGGAAGTTGCCCCCTGGCTGGCAGAGCGCCAGGGCCGTTTGGGTCTTGTTTCCGGCGTGCAAAACCAAGCGCTCACCGTCCTGGGAGATCTCGATCCCAGGGGTGGGTTCAAGCTCAACTTCGGTACCGTTCACGACCCATTTCATCGATGAAGCTCCTTTCTGGCGCGGAATTCTCGGGCGGCGGCGATAAATGCCGCGAAAACTTTGTCGGTGGCATCCGATCCGGGGGTTCGCTCGGGGTGGCACTGGAGCCCAATGAGCCAACGTTCGTCGGTGGATTCAATCGCCTCGGGCGTTCCGTCCTCGTGTTCGGCAACGACTCGTAAGTCTCGGCCGACCCTTCCGACGGCTTGGTGGTGCCAACTCTGACCCTCGAACTCTGCGGTTCCGAGGATATCCGCTAAGCGAGATCCGGGCACTACATGATAGCGTTGCAGGGGCCCACCGGTATGTTCGACTGGTGAGCGGTCGGGAATGTGTTGTTCCAGCGATCCTCCGCGGAGGACATTCAGCGACTGCGCCCCATAACAGATTCCAAAAATAGGCAAAGTCGGAGAAATCGCGGCATAAAGTCGTCGCTCGGCATCGAAGCGTGTGCCATCCTGAGTATCGACCTCGGGGTGATCTTCCTCACCCCATTCCTTGGCCGGAATATCGAGTCCGCCGGGCAGGAGCCAGCCGTCAAGAAGTGGGGCAACCTCAGCCATGTCCGCCGTCGGAGGAATAACAATCGGAACACCGCCGGCTTTCGAGATTTCCTCGAAATAGTTCCAATTCAGCTCAATTTTCCCCCTGCTTCGGGGAATCTCGGGTTGAAATTGGCTCTCGACCGTGATTCCGATGATCGGCTTCAAAGTTGTTCCTGCCACTCTTCCGTCGACTTTTTGATGCGATTCAGGAAGTCGGCGGCACCGACTCCGTTGATCAACCGATGGTCAAACGTGAGGGCAAGATTCACGTACTTGCGGATCTGGAGTTCCGACGTGTCTTGCGCCAAACCGTTGTAGGGTTCACCCAAAAAGAGCGTCGCCACGCTGGGCGGAACCACCACGGGCACGGCATCTCGCAATCCAAAGGCCTGCATGTTGGTCAGGCTCAGCGTCACCGTCTCATTGGCTTGGTCTTGACCACCTCGGGCAAGTTCGATCTTGGCGCGCATCTGTTCGGCGAACTCTCGCCAACCCAAGGTGTCGGCTTTCTCGACGACGGCCAAAACCAGCTCATCCCCGGGCAGTGCGACGGCAATACCCAGATTGATGTGGTGATACGTCCGGATCGTGTCGTCCCCGATCATGCTGCTCCGGAACAGCGGGAAGTCGGCACAAGCCTTGGCCACCGCGTAGGCGAACATCGTGAAACTGCTGGGTTGGAAGGCGTCGCCGCTCGCCTTGACGCGGGCCCGCTCGGCCTCGATCCGTTCCCAAACCGTCGCCACCGTCATGGTTCCCGGCACGACCAGTTGCGATCCACGGACCAACCGAGAGCTCAGGAGCCGTTGCTTTTGACTCAGCGGTCGTTGCTCATAACTTTCGTTTTGGGTTGCGGCCGCTGGGATCGTACTCGGTGAGCCACCGGCCAAGAAGGCGTCGATATCTTCGGGCATGAGCTTGCTGCCCTTCGCCGGGATTGTCTCAAGAACTTCGGCCGAGATCCCTTTCTCCTTGGCATAGGCTCTCGTGCGCGGTGGGACGTCCGTACGACGGGGGCCGCCGGACGCCGGGGCCAAGCTGGCCGGCGCAGTGGGGGCAGCGGGCGTTCCATGAGCAACCGGTGCCGTGGGGGCGCCTGCGCTAACAACTCCGGAAACGCGAATCTTGGCCACTTCGGCCCCGATCGCCAAAACCGTATTGACCGGTGCCAGCCACTCGACCAAGGTTCCTTCATACGGTGACTCGACATCCATGACGGCCTTGTCGGTCTCCATCTGATAGATCGCCTCATCGCGCTTGATCGCGTCGCCGGGCTGCTTCAAGACCGCCACCAGACGAGCCTCTTGAAGTCCTTCACCGATTGCGGGGATCGTCACCGAGACCACCGAGGCCTCTTCGGTTGTCGCGGACGGAGCAGGGGCTGGAGTCGAAGCGGCATCGGCCACATCCATCTGGGCCACCTCAGCGCCAATCGGGAGAAGGGTATCCACCGGATGCAGCCACTGCACCAGGATCCCTTCGAACGGGGATTCGACGTCCATCACCGCCTTATCCGTCTCCATTTGATAGATCGGTTCATCGCGACGGACAGGGTCACCGGGCTGTTTCAGCACGGCCACGAGGCGGGCTTCTTGCAAGCCTTCACCGATCTGGGGAATTCTGAGCGGAACGACGGGCATCTTTGCGGGTCTCCTGGTGGATTGCTCCGAGGTTTAAGTTTGACATGCTCCGTAGACTCTGCGCCCTGATCCTTCTTTCCCCGGCCCTCTCGGGAGCCCAACCGCTGGACGCTACCGTCCAGCGTTCCTTGGCCTTGCCTGGGTTGCGGCTTCCATTTCGGACGACCCTCTTGCCGACAAAGACCGAGCAGTGGTCTTTCTCTTGGCGCAATGCCAACGAGTTCCGCAGCACTGCGGCACTGGTTGAGGACATCGAGACCAACCAGCTGGAAGCAACCTACCGGCGAAGCCTCGGACCCCAATGGGAGATCGAAGCCCGGGCAACCTTGCGCAATAGGGGCGGCGGATTCATGGACCCTCTCATCGAGACCTGGCACCGATGGATCGGCTTCGACCAGCCCTTGCGGGAGGTCTTGCCCCAGGGGCGAGCGATCTTGCGAGAGCCGGGCCGATTTCAATATGGCTCGGCGACGGGATGGGGAGATCTGCCCGTGTTGGTGCGCCACGACCTGGGCGACGGCTGGTCGGCTACGGCCGGATTTGAGCTTCCTCTGGGGAATTCCGGTCAGGCGATGGGCAACGGGCGGGTCGATTTGGGAGCCTCGGTGGCCAAAGTTCACGCGATCACGGAGACGCTCCGGCTCCATGCGATGCTTGGCTGGACTTGGCACGCGGGGCTCGGCGGATTGCCCGGGTCGAATCGGTGGATCCGCCAACTGGCTTATGGGCTCGAGTGGCGGACGAGCCAGTCCCTCTCGATCTTGGTCCAGAGCCAGGGAGAGACGGCTCCTTACCGAAGTCTAGATGCGAACGCCAATCGAGAGCACCGGACCCTGAGCATCGGGGCGAGGATCGCCTTGCCTCGGGGCGAGAGCCTCACCCTCTGGTTCGATGAAGATCGGGACTTCATCAGCACCCCGGTTGTAGCCGGAAAGGGACCGGATTTCGGATTCGGCGTACTCTGGACGTGGCGTCCCCGATGAACTAGCCCGACTCGATTTCGCTCGCTATCCGGACGATGTCGGCCCATGAAGCCCGCAGGTCACCGAGAAGCGGGGAGCGGGCCCGGGCGATGCTCGTCAGGTCGAGGTCCAGATCGGCCACCAGGAGGAATTCTTCATGGAGAGGACCTCGGCCAATCGTTTGGCCCATAGGGTCCACGATCAAGCTGCCTCCGGCGAATCCCTTTCCGCCCTCAAATCCACAGAGCATGCTCGCCAGGCAGTGGAGGCTGTGCTCTTCGCTGATCATCTGGAGAAGTCGTTCCCAGCGCTCCAAGTTTCCGGGCAACTCGCCACGGAATCCTCGGGCTGGACTCGCGGCCGGAGCAATCAGGAGCGTTGCTCCCGACGCGGCCGAGAGGGTTGGGATGATGGAATGCCACACATCCTCGCAGATCATCAGCCCGATCCGTCCAAACCGGGTCTCGCAGACTCCAAGTTCAGTCCCTCTAGAAACAAAACGGGCTTCGTCGAAGACGCCATAGGTTGGCAGGAAGAATTTCCTGTAGACGTGGACCATCCGCCAGGTTTGCCCATCGAAAGAGAGGTAGGCGCAAGAGTTGTAGAGGTCTTCGTCGGCGCGCTCATAGAACCCCAGAACCACGTCCATCGGGCGAGAGAGCCGGACCGGCTGGAAGCGGGCAAGAAGTTCGTCGGCGGTTCGAGAGCATTCCAGCACCCCACCCTCCAAGAAGTAACCCGAAGTCGCCGTCTCGGGAAAGACCAGAAGATCGACTCCCTCGGCGGTCGCATCTTCCGTGATCGAGACGATCCGGTCCAGATTGGCCTCCACTTGCGCCTTTTGGGGCGAAAACTGGGCACAAGCGACTCGAACCGTCATGTCTGGAGTGTACCGACCTTATCTGCGTCGGGAGCGCCAAGCTGCAGATGCCGGACCTTGATCCCCGGTTCTGGCGAACGGGGGAGGCCAAACTTGCTCGCCAACTTGCCCCCGACTCCTTTTCCGCTGGAATTCAATGCGAGGCATAGCTTTTTCTTGGCCCTAGTCAGAGCCACATAGAAGAGTCGTAGATGCTCCTCTTGTTCGCGGCGTTCGAGCTCTTTCTTCAAGACCTCTTTTCCGGGGGTCTTGTGAGAGCCGGTGGCATGGGCGACCAACCCCGAGTCTCGGTCAACGAGGGGGATGGATGGGCTCCGGCGAACCTGGTGGCATTCGGCGACCACGACGACGTCGAACTCCAGGCCCTTTGCCTTGTGCATCGTGAAGATGGCGACCGAGTCGGAGGGGTTGTCGATCGGCGAGGGCTCGGGGATCTTGTGTCCGAGGCGCTGGATCTGGCGAATCTGTTCGGCGAAGGCAAGCGGACCGAGGTCGGGCTCTTCGGTCGCGATCATGAAGAGCTTGCGCGCATTGGCAAGCGCTTGGGTCGCATCGGGTCGTCGGGCGAGTTGGGCCAGAAAGGGGGTCTCCCGGAAGAGGTCGGCAATGACCTCCCAAGCAGCGTGGCGGTCGGCCGTCCTTGCGATCCCTCCATACCATCGCAAGAATTGGTTCAACTTCTCGCGATCTTCGGGCACGGGAGGCTCGAACTCGATCAGGCTGGCCAGGATGTTCTCACTCCGTGAGAGCAGCACGACCGAGTCCAAGCTGAGCCCGACGAAGGGGCTATGCAATAGGGCCAGCATCGAGAAGGTCCGAGTCGGGTCCGCCACGGCCTCGAGGGCATTGGCCAGGTCTCGAACGACCATGCCAACGTAGAACTTTTCGCTCTGACCGTTGAGATGCGCGGCAATTCCGCGGGCCTGGAGCGCGGCTCGGAGTCGACTCCCGCTGGAGTTCGTCTCGACCAAGGCGGCAATCCCTCCTGGAACCTGGCCCTCTTCGATCAGTTGGGCGATCCCCGCCGCGACGAGTTCGATGCTCTGGGAGTCCCACCAGCACTCGACCCCCGAATAATCACCCTCCAACCGCCCGCCGAAGGGATCTTGCTCTTCGAGCGGGGCCATCGGCTGATAGTGGGCGCCCCATTCGGCGGCAAAGAAATCGTCGACAAATCGAAGGATGCCCGCGTCGGACCGAAAGTTCTTGGAGAGTGTCAGGGCCGGAAGATCCCTGGATCGCCGCACGAAGAGGCGGTGGTCAGCCCCGCGGAACCCGAAGATCGACTGCTGCGGATCGCCCACCAGCATCACTTGTTCGAGGGCCAGCCGGTCGAGAAGCCGATACTGGATCGGATTCACGTCCTGGCATTCGTCGATCATCATCAGGCGGTAGCGGCGCACGAGTTGGTCCCGGACCTCGTCTTTCTCCTCGATCAGGTCGATGGCTCGGCGCTCCAGGGCCGTGATGTCCAGGACCGCCCGCTCTTGGAGGAGCTGATCGTAGCGACGCCAGACGCTGAGCACTAATTGGCATAGCCCGACCGTCAGCTCGGCGTCCTTGGTCCATTTTTCGCTGGGCGGCGGGGGCGCAAACCAGTCGCCGATCTTCAGTTTGGCCCGGTTTTCTTTGTTATAAACCTCGATCGCCTTGGCCAATTGGTCGGGAAAATCGGGTTCGATCTCGCTGAACTGAGTTCCGAGCTCCCGGGGTAGTAGCGCGCGAACCTCTTCATAGATCCGGCGTTCATAGGTCCATGGCATCTCGTACAGGGCGGCGAGGGCTGGGTAGGGGTGGTGGGATTCCCGCAAATTGCCCAAGATTCGCTGGACGTGTTCGGGGAGTTGCTCCGAGACCCCTTTCCACCGCACTTTTCCGGCGAGAAAATCGACCGCTTGGCGCACGAGTGGCTTTCGATCGAGTTCCTCTTCGAGCGCAGCTTCGAGGGCGGCCTGAAAAATCCGTTCAGAATGGATACCGGTGACCACGTCGAACTCGGGGTCGATGCCGGCAAAGAAGGCATACTCCCGCAAGGTCCGCTCATAGAAGCTGTGGATCGTACTGATAGGCCCCGTCTCGGCGATCTGGGCGTCGTCCCACCGCCCGGCTTGTTGCAGACCATTGACGATCCGGGTCTTCATCTCCACGGCCGCCTTTTTGGTATAGGTCACGCAGAGAATTTGGTCTGGGCGCAGGCCTTGTTGGATGACGGCCCGAAGGTACTTCTCGGTGAGGACGCTCGTCTTACCCGAGCCCGCCGAGGCGCGAACCACGAACATTCGTTCAGCGCTGGCCAGGACCGCCTCTTGTTCCGGAGTCCAGATTCGGCTCATTCTTCTTCGTCTCCTTGGGCTTCATCCCCAAAAACGCTCGACATCCGGCAGAGTTCTCCAAAGTCACATCGCTCGCAGGCGATCCCGGGAGAGGCGCGCATCGTCCGCTGGTCCACCCTCTGATAGACCGACCGCAGGATCGGGTCAAGGGCATCTCGCAGTTCGATGAGGTCCAGGTTGGCCCACTTGAACTCGATCGCTTCGTCGCGGTCCTTTTTGAGATCCTGTTCGACCCCCGATTGGGGCCGGAGCAGGTAGGCGGTCGACTTTTCCAGGGTGTGGAACAACACGCCCTGCATCTTCCAGCTCTCGGTCAGCAAGAGGGGAAGTCCATAGGTGATCACGAAGTTTGCCCACTCCTCCGGATATTTCTCGCGGTCGGTCTTGAGCTCGGGGGCTGAGCTTCGATAGAACGTGAAGAGCCCGGCGGCTTGTTTGGGGTCGCCATCTCGTCGGAGCGGAATCACGGTCAGTCCCGCGTCGCCGATCCTCAGCATGATCTGCTTGCCCCCGATCTCCAACGTGTCGCTGGTTTTGCATTGGCCTAGTCGAAAGTCGGCTCGGTTTCGGGTCGGGTCGGTCCCATACTTCTCGCGGAAGGTGAGCTCGCGCCGGACCCAGGCTTCGCCAAGCCGATTTGCGGCCCGGTCGAAGAGACTCCACTCCAGAAATTCGCTCTGGGTGAACTGGCGGTCGCTTTCGAGTTGGAGCTCCTTTCCGAGAGCGTCGCGAATCGCCCCCTCGTCGGGTTGGACCGGGAGTTGGGCTGCACGCGCGGCCCTTGGGAGCCGGCTGCGGGCCATCAGCTGGGGCGAGGTCCAGAGCCGCAACCGGTCGCGAGCCACGTACTGAAATTCGCACGCATAAGCCCGGGCAAGCGCGGCGGGGTCGACCGGTTCCAGCCAATCGGTCTTGATCTCTCCCCGCGCCGCCTCGCTCTCCAACTGGGGCGCGGCCGGGGTGATGCGTTCGGACTCCAGAGCCCGCCGCATCAGGTCGTCGTGGGCGGTCACGATGTAGTCCTTGGCAGGCACCGTCTGTTCGGTTTCGCGGGGGGCTTGGCGCATCCGGTCGCCGAGCGCGCGGCCGAGTTCGTGCAAGTAAAAGGCAGGGGTGTTGTCGCGCTCCTCATCCGTCGCCGGATAGCTGAGAATGAGTTGCTTGCGTGCCGAAGCGCAGAGGGTGACGAAGGCATCGCGTTCGGTTCTTGCGACCTCGTGCGAGGTCATCAGGGCGGGGATATCGGGGGCGGCGTTGCGCAGGACCTCTCGTGCTTCGTCATTCAAAACGGGATCCTCGCTACGGCGGCGAGGCATCGAGCCCTCCAGCATTCCGAGTCCGAGCACGACATCGACCTCATCCAGCTTGGCGACGTCTTCGACAACCTGGATCCCGGTGTTCCTAGGCGCGGGCACGCTGAGGTCTTGTTCATCAATCTTCTTGCGGAGCAATCCGGCGAATTCCCGAAGTGAAACTGGCCGGTCATGGATCACATCAAATGGCCCGGCTAGGGAAGCCAAGGTCGATTCGAGACGATTCTTGGCCCGCAGATCCCTGTCGGCGGTCGGATTTTCGGGGCTGATGATCTGTTCGCCGAATGGCTCGCTGATCATCAGAAGCCTCAACCGGTCGAGCCAACCCGCGAGCCGCAAGCTTTCGGCGAGGCAAGCCTTTCGCCATTCGACCCATCCAAGGACCTTCGCCCCCACCTCGCCCAGAGCCGCGAGGGTTTCGCGCAGGAGTTCCCATGGGTCCACCCGCTTTCCCTGCAGACTCAGGAGAGCTTGAAGCGCGGCGGCTCGCTCTTCGGCCGAGAGACCCGCGTAGGAACTGCGGATTGCATTGCTGAGCCGACGCGGATCGGGCGAAGCGAGCGCATCCAGCAACCCTAGGATCATCGCCACGAACCCATTGCTGGCGAGGGGGACCCGGTGAAGGACGCTGAGGTCAGCGTGGTGTAGCCGGGCCGCATAGCTCAACATCGGGAAGTAAGCCTCCGTATCGCGGACCACGATCGCAATGCGCTCCCTCGGGATCCCTTGCGATTGCGCGCGGAAGGTCGCCCGGATCGCCCACTCGCATTCGGTGAGCATCTCCGGCGATCTCCAGATCGAAACTTCGATGGGGTCTTTGGCCTGAGGCTCGCGGGCAAAGAGATCTTGGTACCACCCCCCGAGGGCGGAGTTCTCTTCGACTGGTGCTCCCAGCCGGTTCGCCATCCACCGAGTCGGGTGGAAGAGATCCTCGCGCCCGGGCAGGCCGTCGGCGATGAAGTCGATCTCGACCCCCCTTTCGGCGAGCCAAAGGAGATAGTCGCCATAGAGTGGCTCGTAGGCCTGACCCCCGACCACCAGCAGATGGGTCAAGACCGGCCCAATGGGCTCGCGGTTCTCCATCTGTGTCCGGGCGAAATCGGTGGCAAAGACCATTCCAACCCGTTCCAAATCCACGCGGACGGCGTCCCAAATGTCGGCGAGCTCGGTGAGGTTTTCAGCCATCGCCGGGCGGGCGTCGTTTGCCGCAAATCGGAGGTGCTCCGGTTGATATCCGGCGTGCCTGAGCTCGCGGATCGTCCGGTCGATCGCTCGTTGTGCGCCGGGAGCGGCAGCCAATGGATGGAATCGGCTGGTCTCGGGCAGCTTGGCGCAGGCGGATTCGATCGCGATCTTGAGGGCTTCGGGGGTCGCCAGCGGACGGCTTGGCATCCGCAAAATTCGCCCGACTTTTCCAACAAGCCGCTCAAAGTTGAGGACCTCATCGCGGTCTTGTTCCCTCAGCCAAGGGGCCATCGCGGTCATCAGTCGATCGTCGGCGGTGACGATCTCGCTGTGGGGTCGAAGAAGCCGCCGCAAAGCCGCCATCCGAGCCGTAGGAGCCGGCGCAACACGGTGAACGCGGATCGGATGGGTAGTCATTTGTCTATCATTATACAACGATCTAGAGGAATCGGATACCCTTTGTACCGGCAATTTTATGCTCGTCGTCCACGGTCTCGATTCGCTCCAAGTTCCGTGGGAAGCGTGTGTCGTCTGCATCGGCACCTTCGATGGGGTTCACCGAGGACACCAGGCCCTGATCGCTCGCGCTTCGGCGATTGCGCGAAAGCGGGAACTGCCCTGCGTCCTCGTGACCTTCGATCGCCATCCGACCGCGACTTTGGCCCCGGACCGAGTTCCGGCTTTGCTTTGCTCGCTTCGCCAAAAGATCGATCAGATTTGCGCCCTGAGACTGGTGGATCTGGTCGTCGTTCTACCCTTTGATCGGGCCATGGCCGAAACCAGCGCCGCGGACTTTTTGGCCGAAGTTCTGACCGGGGCTCTCCGGGCCAAGTCGATCGTGGTGGGACACGACTTCACCTTTGGGCGCGGGCGCGAAGGGGACGGAGTTTGGCTCGCCGGGCGCATCGAGACCGAGGTCTTTCCGGCCTTTCAGATCGGCGGGATCCGGGTGAGCAGTTCGCTGATTCGCCAGAACCTGCTGGATGGGGACTTGGAAGCGGCTACTGCGCTGCTCGGCCGGTCGCCTCGGTTGGAAGGAATCGTCGTGAGCGGCCAGCGCCTCGGCCGAGAACTCGGCTATCCGACCGCGAACGTGGCCCCGGTCGAGCGGGTTGCCATCCCAGCCGACGGCGTGTATGCCGGTTGGGTTCAGACCCACGCTAGCCGGTTTGCTGCCGCCATCAGCATCGGGACCCGGCCCACTGTCGGTCCACTCGACCGTGCGGTCGAGGCCTTTCTCTTGGATTATCCGGGTGAATCGCTGTATGGTCAGGCGCTGGCAATCGAGTGGGTCGTCCGGATTCGGGGCCAAGAAAAGTTCGATTCCTTGGAGGCGCTGGTGGTGCAGATGGAGAAGGATGTGGCCAGGTGCCGGGCGGTCTTGGAATCTGGGAATTCCGCCCCGGGGCAGGGCTGAGGCGTTTCGCCGAAGCCAGGGCCTGGCCTTGGGCCGGGGCGGTGGGCATCCTTGGTAAGCTGAAGTCATGAAAGCGACTTACGCTGGACACTCAGCCGTTCTTTTCGAGCACGAAGGCAGCGTCTGCGCTGTCGATCCTTGGCTGGAAGGCAATCCACTTTGCCCCGACGGGATGGTGACGCCCGAACGGCTCGACGTGATCGTGGTGACCCACGGCCACGGTGATCATGCGGGGGATGTCGTCCGACTACAGCAGGCAACGGGGGCTGTGGTTGTCGCCGTCTTTGAACTGGGCGATATCCTCCGTGAGGAGGGGATCCCAGGCGACAAGGTGATCGACATGGGCAAGGGCGGGACTCAACAGGTCGGTGAGTGGAGTGTCACCCTGACCCACGCGATCCACAGCAATAGCTATGATTCCCCTTCGCGTGGCCGGCTCTACGCTGGGGAGGCCTGCGGGGTTGTACTCACCAATGGCGGCATCGCGATTTATCACGCGGGCGACACGGCGTTGTTTGAAGAAATGGCCTGGATCGGGTCTCGGTACCAGCCAGCGGCGGCCTTCTTGCCGATCGGCGACCGCTATACGATGGGACCGGAGGACGCGGCCGAAGCCGCCCGCCGCATCGGAGCCCCGGTCACGATTCCGATTCACTACCGAACTTTTCCAGTGTTAACCCACAGCGCCCGAGGGTTCCTCTCGGCCTGCGCCAGCCACGGGGTCGTCGCGCAAGAGCTGGCCCCTGGCGAAGCTCTTGCGTTGGATCGGTAGCCGCTCTTTGGACACCCGATAGCTTCTAGGAGCGGGCGGTAAGTGACCGTTCCAACTCGGAGCTATACTCATATAAGCCTCATGAATCGTGATCCGCAGACTCTTCGTGCGAGCCACCGATGGCACCGAATCCTTCTTGCCCTAGGTTGCTTGTGGTCCCTTTCGGTGGGTTGCACAGCCCAGCCGGTGGTCGCTGAAAAGGATGGCTTAAGGGTCGCCACCTACAACATTGAGTGGTTTAGCGAGGACGCGAATCCGGGACGGATTGCCAACTTGAAGTCAGTCCTGAACAACGTTCAGCCGGACATCATTGGTCTGCAGGAGATCCAGAGTCGAAAGGCCTTGAATCAGATCTTTGACGACAAGTGGGAGATTGGGATGATGGACGAAGCGTCCGAAGACCAGGAAGTTGCGATCGCGGTTCGCAAGCCGCTGAAACTCGAAGAGGTTGGGATGGTCTTCGACGATCCGATCTTCGATTTTTCTTTCCCCGGTCGGCGAGATGTGCTGCGCGCGGTCGTCGTGTCTCCCGATGGAGCAAGGCACAGCTTCTATGTGAATCACATGAAGAGCCGGAGTGGTGGGCGCCGACAGACGGACCCTCAGAGGGAGATGGCAGCCGGCCTCCTCGCCGCATTCATCAAGGGCAAGGCGGAAGAGAATGTGGTGGTACTTGGCGACCTGAACGATGCCCCCGATGACCGGAGTGTGAACATCCTGGAGACGGGCAACCTGATGGCCTCTGCGGGATCGGCATCCGCCGCGAACCCGTTGCTCGTGAACCTGATGGATCCATTGGCTCGATCGAATCACGTTTCTCATGGACTCTTTCGGCTGTTTTCTGGAGATCCAATTGAACCAGTCGTTCCCGAGGCCTGGTCAGAAAATGAGCGCACCCGAGGTATCGACTATCGGTACCCGGATGACCTCAAGGTCACCCAGATCTTGTTCGATCAAATTTTGGTGTCTCCCAGCTTGGCCAAGGTGGCGGGCAAGGCAAGTATCTACTCGGGGGCGGACGCTTTGCGCGGAGAAAAGGGGCAAACCCGGCGTACCGACACCGGCACGGACTACATTGAGAAGGGAACGTTGAGTAGCGACCACCTTCTCGTCTATGTGGACCTCAAGCTACCGGCGAACTGATTTGTCTACCAATTGCCTCTAAAGGTGATGATATCGATCCTGGGAGCGCGGTCAGGACGAACTCGGTCGGAGTGGTTGAGGGGTTGTGATGGTGGGCGGTACAGGACTTGA